>CAITCX010000253.1 GCA_903890885.1 uncultured Dehalococcoidia bacterium | reverse complement strand
GAAAAAGACAGGTCTTCCACCGCAGCTTTGTCCGCGTAGGTCTTGACTATATGGCTGACTTCAACTACCGGCATAACAAAAATATCCTTGTGTTACCCTGATTCTCGTCTTTTAATCAATTATGGGTCCGCCTGAGATAGAATAAATTATATGCTCTGTATTAGAAGTATTTCAAGGTTTACGAATGCCCACCATTTTACTAATACTACGCTCAGCGGTCTTTTTTAGGCCTCGTTGATCTCCAATATGCGGTCGATGCGAAAAACCCTGTAGTCATGACGTTTCAGGCAGAAGGCCTGCATACCCAGATATTTCTTACTCTGGTACTCCATTTCTCCCACGGCCTCCGGCCGGACAATTCTGACTGATTTCTCGTCGCTGGGTTTGAGGTAGACTATCTTCAGCAGCGCTTTATCCTGGATAGCCTTCCTGATCAGTTCGATTTTGCCGTCCACCGGGCAAGACTGCTCGGCCTTTTTATACTGGTACTTAGTCAGGAAAGCCATGACCTGGTAGTTGGTCCAGATATGCTTTTTGAGCGCCTTCTTCTTGAGGATAATGCCTCCCAGGGTGGTACAGCGGCTGAGGGCCACATACATCTGGCCGTGGGCAAAAGTACCACGGCCGACATCAATTATGACGCGGTCGAAGGTCTTTCCCTGGGCCTTATGAATGGTGACCGCCCAGGCTAACATCAAGGGATACTGGGTAAACGTGCCGATTATTTCCGACTGCAGTCCACCAGCCTCGATGAAAAAGCGGAAGATCTCCCAGGTAAAAGGCGCGATCTCTACTTCCTCACCACCGGCTATATCGGCCAAGATGACCTCTTCGCCGTTGCTATTACGGGTTATGGCGGATATTTTGCCGATGCTGCCGTTAACCCAGCGCCCCTCAATATCATTATTGAGCATCATCACCTGTGCCCCCACCTTGCAGCGAAGATCAACCGCAGTGGGCAGGTACTCCTTACCGAAGTCCCCCTCGAGGCTGCCCCTAAAGGTGTGAAGCCCGCTTTCCAGGCCGGAAAGACGCCGGCTGTTAATTTCTTCGGCCAGGCTGTTAGTGGTAGTTAAATAGACGTACAATTCGTCAGTAGATGGTTCAAACTCCGGCTGATAGCGCTGGTTGAGAAGCTCCAGGTCTTCCGCAGTAACTGAATTGTTGCGAATGGCATTGAGCAGGTTTATAAACTGTTCATCATGCTGCCGGTAAATCTTTTCCAGTTCCACGAATTCCATCTCGAAGGAGTCAAACACCCGGGCGCCGTAGAAGTAAGGCGTCTGGTAAAGAGATTGGAAAACAGCCTTTTCCCCGCTAGTAACCACCGGTGCCAGCTGGTATAGGTCCCCGATAAAGGCCATCTGGATACCGCCAAAAGGCCTGTCTGCCTCGGGGCCGTTAAGCCGCAGAAAGCGGTCCACGCAGTCCAGCAAATCGGATCTCACCATGGAGATTTCATCAATGACGACGGCATCCAGCTGGCGGTAGATGCCTGTACCGGAGCGCAGTTTTTTGACCCGGTCAGGGGTAATGCCCGGCTTGAACTTGAAAAACGAATGGATGGTCTGCCCTTTGACATTGAGGGCGGCCACGCCGGTGGGCGCCAGTACCGCCACTTTCTTTCGGGTGCTAGTGCGGAAATAGTTCAGCAGCGTAGATTTACCCGTGCCCGCCCTGCCAGTAATGAAGAGGCTTTTATCGCTGGTTTCCATTATGTCAAGAGCGCGCCTGAACTGCGGGTTGATGTCTATGGGCGGGTGGGTATTCTCAGTGTTCGTCATGGGCTATTAATCCTGTTAACTTATGGTTAATCGGCTTCACAGTTTCATTTCAGCTGGATTTAAGGATTTTACAGGTACATCTTACTCAATGATATCATAGTCTAATAAAGAATCGTTTATTATAAATACTACCTTTATCGTCCGTACAGGGTGAGACCCTGTTTAAATGGGCAGGTAGCTGAATCAAGGGTTACTTTGAAAAGTAGTCAGGCTCATTTCATTTCTCTTCGAAAGTAAAAACCGCATCTATGGTGCTCTTGAGCGCACTGGCTATCAAATAAGCCAGCGTTAAAGACGGATTGTACCTGTTACGCTCAATATGTACAATCGTTTCTCTGCGCACGTCCACCATGTCGGCTAGCTGATCCTGAGTCAAATCGTATCGCGCCCTTAGCTCCTTAATACGAGACTTTATTAATACTGTCTTCAAAGATTACCCCGTTTCTCAAAATAATTGAACGAAATAATAAACGTGAGTAGTTGCGCTGTAAAAACCAGGGCAATAGCAATCAGGGCAGCTTCGAGCGTCTGAAAGACCGACAAAATGGCAATTGCCAATGATAACGCTATGAGTGACACTTTGAAAGCATTCAGTCCCGCATTGGCGGCATTCGAGATGAGCATTTCGTCTCTTTTTTGCCTGGATAAAGCCCAAAAGCCGAAGAAGTTAAAAAAGCCGTAGAACGCATAATTTCCAGTGAGCCCCAACAGACCCAGGAATCCTAAAAACCCAAGATACCTTAATTTGCCTTTCATAGGTCCTCCTGTGATATTTAATTAACACTATGTTATATATAATACACTATTTGTTATATTTTTATCACTTTTTAGCGCCAACTGTCAATAGGACGTTCTTCGGGAATATTTCAAGCCTATAAAGTTTAATTTAGGCCTTTTCCGCATAACTATTCACTACATTATGTGAAGCTGAGCGAATCCGTTAAAGGGCAGCCGACCAATTCGTCCTGGCGCGAAAGCGGTCTTATTTCGCGGTCTGACAAAGTAAATTGGGGTAGAAAGAGATATATAATTAACTTTTTAGTGTCATGGCGATAATCGCACCAGCAATGTAGGCGATAACCCACCAACCATAAGCCAGGCGAGTGTACGTGTTGAGACCTTTGGGAACCTGGACCCCGCCATTTCCACGCCAGAAGCGCCAAATCAATATCGTATCGATCAGCATCACCAATAAAGCTGAATAACCGATGAAGCCGTGGATGGTGAAAGGGATTTTACGGGATCCTATTATCATCAGAACGGTAGAAGCTATATCGAATAACACACCCAATGACATAAATATCAGCACCAGTTTTGAGATACGTTGTTTTTTTTGTTCAGTCACAACCGCGACAGAATAGAATATTAGAGCAACCGTAACTACGGCCACGGCTTTAATCAGAATATCATTCACAATGTTGCCTCGATTTAAAATAATAATAAGGTGAGATCCGGCTAACCACGCTGCGCAGAGGGCATTACTTTACGCTAAAGGGCGTTTCAAATATATAGAAAACCTCATTAAAATGCAAAAGCCGCCCGGCCAAAGTCTCATACCCCAAAGTACTGGTTGATGCTTTTTAAAAGGTCATGAAAATCATACGGCTTAAAAATGTAGTCTTTGGCCCCCAGTTGCAAAACCTTTTTTTGTTCTCCTTCGATTTTACGACCGGTTACCACTATGACAGGCACTTTAGAACGCTGAACTACTTCTTCCAGCACATCCATGCCGTCCAAACCCGGCAACCCCAAATCCAATATCAAGCCGTCAAAGGCATTTTCTTTTAGCGCAGGGACTACTTCTTTGCCGTTATACACCACGCTTAAAGCGCAGTCCGGTTTATAGACCTCCAGGCAAAGCCTGATAGTTTCAACATTAGCGGCATCATCTTCCACCAGAAGAAGTTCCATTTTTATCCTCCAGTCATATTTTGACCGGTATTTTAAGGCTAAAGCAGGTACCTTTGTCTAACTTACTTTCAATGCCTATACTGCCGCCGTGGGCTTCCACAATCTGCTTGCAGATGGCCAGGCCCAGACCGATTCCCGGATATTTTTGGGTGTCCTGCTGGACACGGTGATATGGATCAAAGAGCTTCTTTTGCTCCTCTGGAGTTAGGCCTTTTCCTTCATCCTGGACTTCGATGACAATATTATCTGCTGTCTTGCCAACTTTCAATATGATTGTAGTGTATTCAGGGCTGTACTTGACGGCATTGGAGAGCAGATTAGCCAGTACCTGCTCCAAACGGGCGGGATCGGCTTCTATCTCCGGCAAATTGTCTTGAATTTCCAGGTTTAGCTGCCTGGATTGCTGTTCGACCTGAGGTTTGAACCGGGCAGCCGTTTTATTGACTAGTTCTTTTAAATTGACCGGCTGTTTTTGCAAAGTGAAAATCCCTCTGGAGAATTTCCCCAGGTCCAGCAGTTCTTCCAGTCTTTGGGCTAGAGATTGCGTGCCATTATGCAAGTTTTGAATCAAACGTTTTTGAATATCCGCATCAGAAGAACCGAGAGTATCCTGCAACATGCCTGAACAGACCAGCAGGCGGGTTAAGGGCGTTCTCAATTCATGAGCCAGAATATCAATAAACATGCCGCGGGCTTGAGCTTCCTCCTGCAGTTCCTGCCGTAAATGCTTTTCTTTTTGGTAAGATATGTTCAGCTTTTTATAGTTCTCAACCAGTTTACCCTCTGCCTGTTTTTGCTCGATAATCACTGCCAAGCGCCGGCCAAGCGCGTTGATAAGCGCCCTCTCTTCTTTCAGGAAGGGTCCCTCGTCCTCAACCGGCCTTTCCTCCAGGTAACCTACTTGAAGGCTTCCCACGATAGATCCATATACCTCGACCGGCGCGGATTGCTTCCAGGCAGACTCCCCGAAATTTTGAGTGTGGAACTCTTTGTAGTCCAGGACCAGGCTGGCACAGGCAATCTCCGGGAATTGCCAGCTTGTCGGCAGGTTATCTACAAATTTCTGCAGCAGTTTGTCCTGTTCAATATCCTGCCCTCTGTACAACTCGGCTAGACCATTAAAGGCCTGGTGCTCTTTCGCACGCAGCTTTTCCTGAGCCTCAACCAGCTTACACTGGGTCATGTCACGTATAATGGTTCCTAACCTGAGGGTAGCATCTTGTTTGATGATGAATGAGGAGGTTTGAACAAATTTATGCTTTCCGCCGGCACATTGGATTTCCTGTTCACTTTCCTGACCTTTCCATTCCTGTTTTGATTCAAGTATGTTTTTTACGCCGGCCTTCACCTATTCTATCATTTCCGGAGTTTTCAGTTTATCGGGAATTAACTGCATCTGCACTTGCCAGGCAGGTAAACCTATGGCATCACACCTGTTGATCCCTGTTAATATTTCCAAACCTTTGTTCCACATTTCGATGTTTCCATTTCCGTCGGTAACCATAATACCGTCACGTGATTGTTCTATAATTTCACATTGAATGAGATACTGAGACTTCATGGCCAACATCTGCAGTTGCTCGTTTTGCTCTGAAATGAGGTTTTTCTGGCTTTCGGAAGATTGACTCTGATTCAATTTGACTCTCCTTCATCCGTTCGGGTAAATAACCGATTATTTCAATCTGGTTTCTCTATATTAGAATATCTTTAAAACCTTTTATCACGCCAGCAGCAACGGTTATTTCAGGGGTATGGTGAAACTAAAAGTGCTGCCCTGGCCCAATTTACTGGTTACCCATATCTTACCACCGTGGGCCTCGATGATAGATTTCACCACCGTCAGGCCCAGTCCCAATCCCTGAGTCTTGTGCTGTTCCTGGCCTACCCGTTGATATGGTTGGAATAGAATAGGCTGGTCCTCGGGGCAAATGCCGATGCCTTCATCTTTGACGGATATCAATAGATGGCCGTCTCTTCTGCCGACCGTCAGCAGTATGCGGCAACCTTCCGGGCTGTACTTGCTGGCATTGGAAAGCAAATTGACCAGAACCTGCTCCAGGCGGGACCGGTCCAGGCTAACCACAGGTATATCCTCCGCCAACTCAACGATCAACTCTTGATTGCGCCGGGCGATGGCAGGCGTGTAGCGGGAAACGACCTGTTCAATGAACTGGCGCGTGTCTGTAAGTTCTTTATTCAGGTTAACAGCGCCCCGGGCATATCTGGCGACTTCCAGCAATTCATCCAGGCGGCTGTTAAGCAAATTGGTGCCGTTAAAAATGTTATCGGTCAGCCTCTGCAGCCTACTCCCCGAATCCGGAGGCAGGATCTCCCGCAGTATACCGGAAGAGGTAAGCATAGGCGTCAGGGGCCCTTTCAGTTCATGGGCTAACACATCAATAAACCTGATCCTGTTTTGGGCTTCTTCTTCTAAATGCTGGCGCAATCTGGTTTCTTGAGCGTAGGCAGCCTGCAGTTTTTCCTCCGCCCTCTTACGTTCGGTGATATCATTATAAATAGCCACTACCTCATCCGCGCCTAGTTTGAAAACCCAATTTTCTCTCCAGCTTCCTGAATCCTTTTCGTCTTTATAAATGTTCTGGGGGAAATACTCTGGTTGACTGGTTTGCCGAACTCTTTGGAATACTTTAAAAATTCCAAATTCTTTCACACCGGGAAATACCACGGAAACCCTCTTACCCAGGATATCTTGCTTGCTAATTTTCTCTATTCTCTCCGCTGCAGGGTTAAAATCCAGGAACATGAAATCTCCGCCGTTGTCGACGGCCTTATACACGGCCACACCACTGCTCATCCGATTAAACAGTTCCCGGAACCTGGCCTCGCTATCCTGCAAGGCAATTTCCGCTTTTTTACGTTCGGTGATATCTGCAAAGAAGGCCTGCACACAGATGGGTTGACCGGCATCGTTAACCACCACGCTGGCCACCATATGGGTATCCAGGTAAAAACCATCCCTGCGCCGGACAACCGCATCCCCCTTTCCAAAACCCCTCCGTGAGCAAACTCGCTTTGACCTTCGCAACTACCTCAATATTGGGACAGAATCCCCAAACTGGCTTGCCCAGTACCTCTAGCGGGGAGTTACAGCCAACCAGATTGATAAAAGCGCTATTAACATAGTTCATATTCCCTGCCATGTCGGTGGTAACAAAGGCATTTACAGCCGATTCAATGGCCCAATCCTTTATACGCAGAGCGTCTTGCTCCCTT
>CAITCX010000252.1 GCA_903890885.1 uncultured Dehalococcoidia bacterium | reverse complement strand
CAACTTCCGTTCATCAACTCACTCAGAGTCGCATGGCCCTTGAAAAAGACGACCAGCTGGTTAAGATCATCGCTGCTTTAGATGAAGATACCCGCAAATCTAAAAGGGATATAGAATTGGTGGCAGGCAGGGGCGACTTGAATCAGTTGATCGCCGTTATCACATCAGAGTTGCCTTCAGGTGCCATATATTCCGGCATCGCCGGCGAGACCAAAAGGATCATCATAGACGGCCGGGCGGCTGACCGGGCAGCTGTTATCTCTTATGCCCGCTCTTTGGAAAAAACTCAAATCTTTACTTCCGTCAGGATTGCCCTGATAGATGAAACCCAGCCCGAAAACGCTTCCTCGGGAGCCGATTTCAGGCTGATTATTGAGAGGTAGCCTGCTTTCCTGTTCCTGTTTTAAAGGACCGGGGAGTTATAAATGCTGATGAAAGTGCAATCTGGTATATCCAATTTATTCGAGGAAACCTTTAACCTGATGCCGGGCCTGGTGATCTTGACCGATGCCCGTTTAAAGATCATCCGCGCCAATCAGGCTTTTCTGCAGGTACTGGACCGCGGGCCCTCACAGGTAATCGGACAGGATTTGCTAAAATGCCTCAATATAGGTGAGGCAGAGGACGAGCATATCAGGCAATACCTCTCCGCCCATTTGAGCAGTACCGAGCCAATCCGCTTTGAGGCCTTTATCCGCATGGATTCCGAATCCGGTATTGCCACTATCGTGGATACGCGCTTCTTTCCTTACCAGGATCAAATCGTGGGTTTGATGGTGATCAATGATATAAACGAGCAAAAGATTAATGAAGATAATCTTAAGATAGCCAACGAGAAAATCCACCGTTTTCTCGATGACGCCAACGATTTGATTCAATCTATCTCACCCGACGGCTCTATTTTGTTTGCCAATCAAAAGTGGCTGAGTACCCTTGGCTACACACAGACCGACCTGCCTGCACTAAATATCGCCGATATCATCAGGGAAGACCAGGTTCCCCATTGTTTCAATATGATGGAACGCGTCAAGCATCACGAAAAGCTGGAATTTGTCGAAACAGTTTTTAAAACCAAAGACAATCGCGATGTATATGTTGAAGGCAATGTCGACGGCCAGTTTGAGTATGGTAAGTTTATCGCCACTCGCGGTATTTTCAGGGATATCACCTCCCGCAAAACTGTAGAGGAAACTTATTCTCGCCTGGTGAAAAACTTCCCTCAGCCTATCTATATCATTCATAAAGGCCTCTTCAAGTACATCAACCCTAGTTTTATAAAACTGACCGGCTATTCTGAAAATGAACTGCTGGATAAGCCTTCTTTCAGGTTGGTTCATCCTGAAGATATCGCTTTTGTTTATAAAAATGCTGTTCGCCTGCTTAAAGCCAATCGCTCCTCCAGTTATGATTTTAGGATACTCACTAAGAATGGTGAAGTGCGCTGGGTCATGGAAACGCTGATCTCTATCCCTTATGAAGGCTCTCAGGCTGCCATGGGCACAGCTGTGGATTTCACCGAACGCAAAATGGTTGAAAATGCCCTGGAACAAGCTAAAAATCGCTATCAGGCTCTTTTTAACAAAGCCAGCGATGCCATCTATCTGCATGATATGGAGCGACGCATTGTGGAAGTTAATGACGCTGCCTGCCAACTTCTGGGTTACTCCCGGGACGAATTATTGAATATTTCCATTGATAAAATAGTCTCTCCCCGTTTTGCTTCCACTATCATCCGCAAAGACGCGGATGATCAGTCAATGAATTCAACTATTTTTGAATCTGAAAATATCACCAAAACCGGCCGACTGATCCCCATGGAGATCAACAGCAGCATCGTCGATTATGAAAATAAAAAGATCGCTATGGTGGTCTCGCGTGATATTACAGAACGTAAACAAGTTGAAAATATCCGTAAGCGCAACGAAGCCCGCCTGGAAAGCCTGGTCAGGATATCTGAGATTAATTCAGGTAGCCGCCAGGCCCTGCTGGATTTCGCTTTATCTGAAATCGTTAAATTCACAGATAGCCGGTTCGGTTGCCTTTATAGTTATGATGGGAAGAAGAGCGAATTCACTACTGTTTCATGGTCACCTGATTTGAACATGCTCTGCGGTTTCCGTCCTCAAAAGCTGACCTTTTCGGCTGATCAAGCCGGACTGCTGGCTGAAAATGTCAGGCAAGGCAAACCGGTCATTTTTAACCTTTCTCAGTCGCCCTCTCCTCAGCTAAACGGTTATCCCGAGGGACCTTACCAGCTGACCAGCACTCTTTTTGTGCCCATCATCAGCACCCGGGAAATAGTCTGGGTGGTCGGTGTCGCCAACAAGGCGGCTGATTATGACGTTAATGATGCACAGCAGATAAGCCTCTTCATGGATTCGGTCCGCAACAAAATTAACAGCTGGAAAGCCGAAGAAGCCATGCGGGACAGCGAGTACCGCTACAGACAGCTGATTGAGTTGTCCAAAGACGCCATTGTTATTATCAACCAGCAAGGCAAAGCTGTCATGTCTAACCCGGCGGCACGTGAGATGTTCGGCTATTCTGAAAATGAATTCTCGGGTTTTTCTTTGGCAGCCACCTATTTGCCGGAAGATCGCCAGGTTGCCGCAGAGCGTTTGGGGATGTTGATTAAAGGTCAGAATCTTAGATTTGAAAGACAGGCGCTGGCTAAAGACGGCAGGGTATTCCCCGTAGAAGTCTCAGTATCTCCTTTGTCCCAAGGTCTTAACCAGGTTGTCTTCCGAGATATCACGCTGCGCAAACAAATGGAGCAGGAAATCAAATCCAGTGAACAAAAGTACCGCCT
>CAITCX010000251.1 GCA_903890885.1 uncultured Dehalococcoidia bacterium | reverse complement strand
GATAAAGTTCTTAAAATCTTTCATCTCTTAATCCTCCTTTTTTTATTAATATACCCTTCAGAAGCATATTATACGCCATTTATGAAATTATGCACTACATTCTATCAAAAACACACAATCATAATCAGGCAAGGTTATATTAAGGGATCGCGCTTCCAGTAGTAATGATGCTTGAGATATCGCCAAAGGTTACCAGCAGCATCAAACCAATTAAAAGGAAGAAACCGATGGTGTGGATGACAGCCTCAATTTTGGGTGAAACCCGCCGGCCTCCTCTCAGCATTTCCAGCAGAACGAAGACAATCCTGCCGCCATCCAGCGCAGGCAAAGGCAGAAGGTTAACAATACCCAGGTTGATGCTGATAAAAGCCGCAAATTCGATAACCGGACTGATGCCAGCTTTAGCCACTACACCGGTCATTTCCGCCATACCGACCGGGCCGGTTACCTGGGGTTTAGTAGCCCCAATGATCCAGCGGATAATCTCATTTTTAAAGAGCACCAGCGTTTCAGAGCATTCTCTAATCCCGAGCGAAATGGCTTGCGGGAATGGCGTGCTGGTTTTAGTATAAGAATAAGGCAACTGGGCTTGATAGCCGATACCCAATCCGGTAGATCCCTGTCCCTCGGGTGGTTTCCACATAGGAGTCAAGGCGATTGTTTCAACGGACGAATCGGCATGTTGAACCACCAGTTTGATCTTTTTATTTAAGTTCAGCATGGTATTTCGCTGTATAACGCTGGTATTATCAACGGGTATTCCGTTAATACTTACTAAAAGGTCCCCAGCCTTTATTCCCGCTTTTTCAGCCTGAGAATCCGGGAGTATAGCATAAACGGTGACAGGGGCTTTGGCAACATCGTGGGGAATCATAAAAGCCACAGAAAGCAGTAGTAATGGCAGTAAAAGGTTCATGACCGAGCCAGCCGCCAGTACCAGAATGCGGGTCCCATAATCTTTGCTGGCAAGGCTGCGCTCAACTTTGGGATCTTCTTCTCCGGCCAATTTGACAAAACCGCCCAGAGGCAGGGCATTAACTGAGTAAAGAGTTTCTCCACGTTTTATGCCCCATATCCGTGGGGGGAAACCGACACCGAATTCCAGGACTTTTACGCCGCGAGATTTAGCCGTGATAAAATGTCCCAATTCGTGGACTATCACTAATACGAGTAAGACGATGATAAAGGTAATAATACCTATAATAACTGACATTAAACCTCTCTCGCAGCCAGATGCCTGGCTTTTTCTCTGGCCCAAATATCTGCTGCTGTGATGTCTTCCAAATTTGGCGTGGATATACTGTTATGCTTATTCAGAATTTGTTCTAAAATAATGGGTATAGCAGAAAATTGGATTTGTTTTTTCAAAAAACAATCAATCGTTTCTTCATCAGCTGCGCAAAGTACGGCTGGATAGGTACCGCCCTGTTTACCGGCATTGATAGCCATTTGAAGACAGGGGAAACGGTCGTAATCAGGCTGTTCAAAGGCCAGGTTTTTAATTGTTTTCCAGTCCAATTTGGGTAAGGTACTGTTGGCTAGACGTTTGGGATAGGTTAGAGCAAATTGAATTGGCAGGCGCATGTCCGGGCTACTTAACTGCGCTTTAAACGAGCCGTCCACCGTTTCAATCATCGAATGGACGATGCTTTGAGGATGAATCAAAATGTCGATCTTTTCAAAGGGCATATCAAAGAGCCAGTGTGCTTCGATTACTTCCAGTCCTTTATTCATCAGGGTGGCCGAATCAATTGTTACCTTCCGGCCCATCTGCCAGGAGGGGTGCTTTAAGGCTTGTTCAACAGTGACAGATGCCAATTGATCGTCGGAATAGCGCAGAAAAGGACCACCGGAGGCAGTCAGAATCAGGCGGGCGGGTTGCTGAGATTCGCCGCTCAGGCACTGCCAGATAGCGCTGTGTTCACTATCCACAGGCAGTATTCTGCTCTGGTGTTTTTTCAGCTCTCCCATAATAATCTCGCCAGCCGTTACCAGGGGCTCTTTGTTAGCCAGCGCTATTATTTTATTAGCCTTAACGGCTGCCATAATCGGATTTAAACCAGCTTGTCCAGAGGTGGAAACAATTAAAATATCCACATCTTGATGAGAAGCCATCTCTTCCATGGAGACCAATCGGGTACCAGGGATTGGGGTCTCGCCGCCCGGGTTTTTGTAAGAGATCATGCCGGGTTTAAATTCAGCGATCTGTTGTCGCAGCAGATTAAGGTTCTCACCGGCGGCCAGTCCAACCACTTTGAAATGCTCAGGCAAAGCTCTCACGATTTCCAGCGTTTGACGTCCGATGGAACCTGTGGAACCCAGAATAGCCAGTCTTTTGCAGGAGTCAGAATTTTCAGACATCTTATAAATATAATACAACAAATCAGGTTTGCTTGCAGATACGAAAAACGGTCAGGAAAACAGCAGATAAGCTTTAAACTTGAAAAATGGCGGAGAAAGTGATTAAAATAGAGTTAGCAAAAGGATCATTCATGGTAGAGCACACTTGTTTAGTGTTGAATCAAAGTTATGAACCGCTAAACGTCTGCCTGGCCAGGCGTGCACTAGGCATGATTTTCTCCGGCAAAGCAGAGATGCTGGAGAATGGCTCCGGATTTATTCACACCTCGTCTACTGTATTTCCCATCCCCTCGGTAATAAAATTAGCCTATCTGGTTAAAAGGCCGTTTCCTCAGCCCAAACTTACCCGCGTAGAAATATTTAGTCGAGATCACTATACCTGTCAATACTGCGGCAAGGCCAGTAATCAATTAACTCTGGATCATGTTATGCCGCGGCATCAGGGCGGTCGGCACACCTGGGAGAACCTGGTTAGCGCTTGCAGTCCATGCAATCGCAAGAAAGCAGGCAGGACACCTGAGCAGGCCCATATGAAACTGAATCAGAAGCCGGTGCGTCCCTCCGGTAGTAATTATCTCAATATACCCTTGCAATTAGTACAGTTACATTACCATTGGCAGAAGTATCTGCCTGAGATAACACACTGATAAAGTTCTGGATATTAAAAAAGCCCTTCTCGATTTTTGAGAAGGGCTTTGAGTATCCGGAGTTTTGAACTAAGTCCCGGGCTTATCTATAGGCCTGGGCAGTTCTGTTTCAACCCCCGGGTCTGTATTATTGGCAACAGCCTGATTCTGAGTTGGCAAGGTTGCCGGTGCCTCAAATGTGGACGGCACGATTACCGGGTTTGCAATATCCGGCTGTGCCGGTTGCTCTATCTGGTTGCCAGCCTCAACAGAAGGGGGAATTGTGCTGACATCCGGTTTCTGCGCGGCTTCAATAACTTCAGGTACAGCAGGTGCATTTTGCAGGGGTTGTATTCTGGCTGGCTCATCGATGAGCTGGACCTGGCTGACGGGAAACTCAGCGCTGGTCTGGCTTTCCATCTCAACCATGATAGTTTCCTTCAGAGGATAAACTCCGGTTACCCAGCCGTCGCCTGAAGGGGTATGGACTCTCTGGCCTCTTTTGGGCATACTGGCCTTGATATCATGATATTGGCTGCTTTCGTAGGCTAAGCAACACTGCAAACGACCACAGACGCCTGAAATCTTCATAGGATCCAGCGGCAAATCCTGTTCCTTGGCCATCTTGATAGAGACCGGGTTGAATTCCGTCAGGTAACCGGCACAGCAAAGCGTGCGGCCGCATCTGCCCAGCCCGCCGATCATCTTGGCTTGATCGCGGGGACCTATTTGCCGAAGCTCGATACGGGTTTTGAAAAAACCGGTCAACTCTCTGACCAGGTCCCGGAAATCCACTCTCTCATCAGCAATAAAATAAAAGGTCAAACGTGAACCATCCAGATTATATTCAGAAGTAACCAGCTTCATGGGCAGGTTCAATCTGGTGATTATTTTGGCGCATTCCTGTAAGGCATGTTCTTCTTTGGCAGCGAAGTCTTTGGCGTGGCTGATGTCTTCGGTACTGGCCTTGCGAACAATAGCTTTAAGTTCGGCGGTTATATCGGAAGCCAGGACTTGTTTTGGGGAAATCGTGACCTGACCGAGTTCCATCCCGCGGGCTGTTTGTACCACCACATGGTCGCACACTTTGAGTTCTGTCCCCGCAGGGTCGAAATAATAGACCTTTCCGGCTCTCTTAAAACGTACTCCGACGACATCAGGCATTTTTCACCTCTAATTAAGTCCTGGAATTTGAAGTTCCCGGGGACTTCGGAATATTTAACATCAGTGTTTCCAATACCAGGCGGGAGCTTGCGTTTTGTTTGAGTTGATTCTCCGCCTCCAGGATAAAACCAATAATATCTTTTATTTGAACCAGGTTATAAGTCCCGGCCATCTCAGCCAGAGCAGGCTGAAAATCAAGGCTAATAATATGATCATGGCAACCAGTTTTGGCCAGAAGTATGTCACGCCACCAACCGGCCCACGTATCCAGTGTTTCATATACCGTTTCCCTCTTTTTAGCGAACTGCTGAGCTATCTGAGAGGCAGCCGCAAAACGTTCGCTATAACCGCTTCTAACAATGGCAAGCATTTTTTCAAATTGAAGGCTACGCTCAACAGCGAGATCGGATTTTTTAGAGGCATCTACCGCCCAACCCAGGCAACCTCGACTAAGACGGGCCAGCAGACGGGCTTTTCCAGATTCGATCTGCCAGCGCTCAATTAGAGTTTTTTCTATGACGTCAGTCTTCAACCGTGACAGCTTCAACTTTTGACAGCGGGAAACTACCGTAACCGGGATCAGACCGGCATTAGATGTCAGAAGGAAGAAGACCACTTTCCCAACTGGTTCCTCCAGCGTCTTAAGGAGCCGGTTGGCAGCCTCCATAGATAAATTGGCGGCCTCATCAATAATATAGACCCGGTAATCTCCTTCAAAGGGCGGCAAGCTGGCGGAATGCAGCATGTCGTTGATAAGATCAATGCCGATTTCAGTTTTTTCTTTTACGCCATCTACCGCGGTCTTGTTCAAAGCCAGAATTTGGACGTCTGAGTGTTTACCGGCGGCGATTTTTTTACAATTAATACATTCACCGCAGGGCCTTTTCTCCGCCTCTGCCCGGCAGTTTAAAGTCATGGCTATATCCACAGCCAGTGTCATTTTGCCTATCTGCGGTGGACCCACAAGAATATAGGCGTGGGATAAACTCCCTTGTGTTAATCCACGCTGTAAAAGCTCAGTTATCCTGGAATGGCCAATAGTTTGCCACATCAGCCCGTTTTCTTCCCTTCAGGCTGTCCGGTAAAATATTATAACCTCAGCCTTACCCCTGTCTCAATGTTACCAGCGCACCCTTTTGAAGTCAATTAATGCCCGGAGATTGAAAACAGAAAATAATTAACTTATTCTGGTTGGAGCAACACGAGTTGAAAGGTTTGCCAGGTTATTGCACGACAAGCTGCCCTTTCATGAAAGCGGCATGCGGCACGCAGTGAAATAAATATGAACCAGGCGTTGCCGGCGCGGTAAAGGTGTAAGTAGTCGTGGCAGGCCCGTTGATGATTTTACCCACGAAAATAGGTGTTTTTGCCGACTGATCGGAATACGCGGCGAAATTGTGTCCGACAGTATCTTTGTTAGTAAAATTGATGGTAACTTCTGCTCCTGCTGGTACTTTGATTTCCGATTTATCGAATGCCATATTCTGAGCGACCAGATCGATGACTATTTTTTGGCCGGAAGCTGCTATAGAACCAGGTGGAATGGATGTGGTTGGAGGTACACTGGAGCTGGGAGTGTTGGTTTGAGCCATGGTAGTTGTGGTGGAGGGGATGACAGACGGTGTAGAAGACGGGGCCGGCGCAGTTATGCTGGAAACGATGGGTGGCGTTGTTTTAGGCGGAGACGCGGCTGGCGCGCTGGTGGTAGTAACGGGTGGAACAGTAGAAACAGCAGGCTGGCTAACCGTTGGAATAACTGCTGCAGGCGAAGAACTCCCAGAACAACTGGAAAACGCCCCTATAGTAAGAAAAGCAAGAAACAAAAAGACTGAGATCAGAATTAATGTCTTTTTCATGTGCAACCTCCTGTTTACATCATACTCTATTTTTTCAGTAATTTGCTCTGTTTGCCTGCAAGTCACTATAATTTCCATAGGTTGTTTAAAGGAGAAAGGTTGTGTTAAAGCATGAGAGTAAGGAGTTTTCTCGTCTTGTAGAGATAATCGCGCAATTACGCGGACCGGGAGGTTGCCCCTGGGATAAAAAACAGACTCACGCTTCGCTCAGAGAGTGTTTACTGGAAGAGACGTATGAAGTTCTGGATGCTTTAGATGAGGGCACCCGGCAAAAACTGTGCGGCGAGCTTGGTGATTTGCTGCTGCAGATTGTCCTGCATGCTCAGATTGCTAAAGAATCCGGTGAATTCGATATGGACGCAGTTATAAAGAGCATTAATGCCAAGCTGGTTCGGCGCCATCCCCACGTTTTCAGCGATGCTCAGGTTTCCAGCGCAGAGGAAGTCACTCACAATTGGGAGCAGATTAAAAAGACTGAACGGCATTCGGAGGCTTCAATCCTTGACAGCGTACCGCGTCAAATGCCGGCGTTAGCCTACAGCCAGGAAATTCAAAGCCGTGCCGCCCACACCGGTTTTGATTGGGAAAATATTGACGGAGTTATCGATAAACTGGTAGAAGAAGTAAAAGAATACAAAGAAACCGAAAATCAGGTTCAGCGGGAAGAGGAGTTCGGTGATCTCTTTTTTACGATGGTTAACATTGCCCGACGGGTGGGGGTTGACCCTGAAGTCTCTTTAAGGCAGGCCAACCGCAAGTTCTTCTTAAGATTTACAAGTATGGAACAACTGTGCCGGGAACGCGGATTGGAATTAGGTAAGTTGTCTTTCGATCAGCAAAATCAGCTGTGGGAAGAAGCCAAGAAACTCATTCGAAAAAGTAACTCAGCATGATTCCTGTAAGCATAAGTAGTATAAGATTATACATGCCACGAAAAGGCTCTTCGAAATAATCGAAGGGCCTTTGGATTATTTGGCTTTGCCTTGCCTGGCCACTGCCTCAGCGGCTTTACGGATTTCCTCTTCATCGCCCAAATAGTAATGGCGGATGGGTTCAAGATTATCGGTTAGTTCATAGACAAGCGGTATTCCGGTTGGAATATTGAGACCGACTATCTCTGTTTCCGGTACATTGTCCAGATATTTCACCAGG
>CAITCX010000250.1 GCA_903890885.1 uncultured Dehalococcoidia bacterium | reverse complement strand
GGCTGGCAAGACATCGGCTCTACGTCCGGCGGCAATATCAGCAAGGAATTGCTGCCGCTAACTTACAGCTTCAGCATGAATTATGCCTATGGACGCCAGGAAAAGTCCCAGAATGTGGCAGTCAATCCCACCGTGCTTTTCCAGACAGGGAAAATCCACTCAAATAGTGGAAGTTGTTCGCAATATTACGCTAGTGAGTGGCGTACATTCAACCAAGACCAGGAATTATTACCTCTTACTTATACTTTCCATTACAACGACGGCCAATTTGATCAATCATATTCAATAATCTCTGGTGTATTGAACTCTATCCATTAATTAATCTGCACCGCGCAGTTGAAAACAATAATAAGAATATTGACCCCTGTTAAACCAAAAATCCGAATCTATTGTTCCAACCGGTCTTGCCCGTGAATCACCTGGTGATCTCTTTAACCGAAAGGCAGAGACGTTGACTTATTGGTATATGTAACCTAAACTATATATAGAGAGTCAGATTTAACTATTACCTTGTAGTAAGGTTTTTCGGTGATAACAGTTGAGAGATAAGCAGCAGTTAATCGATAGTATTTTCGGTCTTCATGAGAAGATGAACCGCTTGAGTATGTGTTACCCGGTGGAAAGGTGGATGAAGCTGGACCTGACCATTGACCAGCTTAAGGCCCTGATCCTCATCCAGTCTCATGATAAAATCAGTTTTAAAGATGTTGCCCAGGCTTTTGGCAGCACGCGCGGCAATATCACCGGTATTGTTTCACGGCTAGTTCAAAAAGGCCTGGTAACCCGTGAGCCAGATCCGGATGACCGGCGGGTACAGTACCTCATGCTGACTGCGAAGGCTCAGAAACTGTTGAATAACATTAAACAAAAGATAATCACTGTGCAGGGCAATATATTATCCGTATTAACCGTTGAAGAGCTGGCGGCTATGGAAAAGGGATTGTCGGCTTTTGTAAAGAGCATAGAGAGCTGTATCTTAAACCAGCAGCATAAGGTTTAGATAATCCAGATTTTGTATTCACAGGAATCTTCAGATTCAACCGGGATAAAATTATAACCCAATAAGGGGGCAGCCGGAATGTGGCTTTCTAATTTGGCGATAAAACGTCCAGTCTTCATCACCATGATTATACTGGCTATGGTGGTCATAGGAGCTGTTTCCTATTTCAGCATGGGAGTAGATTTGCTCCCGGATTTTTCCTTCCCGATAGTTGTGGTTGAAACGGTCTATCCGGGCGCCGGGCCAGGCGAAGTTGAAACATCTATTTCCACGCCGGTGGAAGAAGACCTGGGTTCTTTGAGCGGTGTAGATACCATCAGTTCCAGGTCCAGTGAAGGACTGTCCCTGGTCATCGTCCAGTTTAATCTGGAGTATCCTGCGGACAAAGCTACAGCGGATGTCAGACAAAGAATTTCGGCTATCCGGGGCAGCCTGCCCACCGATATACAGGAGCCGGTGATTTTAACCTACGATCCCAATGCCCTGCCTATTATGTCTTTTGCCGTGGTAGAGCGCAACAGCACCCTTGGACAGGCCGGCCTAAGGACTCTGGTTGACAATAAGATCAAGCCCCGCATCCAGCACCTTGACGGTATTGCTTCTGCCGACGTGTCCGGTGGCCTGGAGAAACAAATCCAGGTTCAGCTTTCCATGGACAGGATGCGCGCGTTGGGCATATCTCCCCAGCAAATTGTAGGTGCGATTCAGGCTGAGAACATGGATGTTCCCGGCGGCAGTTTGACCGAAAATGGTCTACAGCAAAGTCTGCGGACTGCCGGCAAGCTCCAGTCCATCCAGGAAATAGAGCAGTTAAGCCTGGCAACTTCAAGGCAGACTACCATCAGCGACGTTGCCACGGTCAGCGAAGGGTATAAGGAGGTCACCTCCTATAACCGCCTGGATGGCAAAGATAATATCTTTATCTCCATCATGAAACAATCGGGTACCAATACCGTTAAAGTTGCGGACTCGGTCCGCCAGGAAATTACCAAAATCCAGAAAGATTATCCTAACCTGGAGATCGTCATAGCCTCTGACCAATCTGAATTCGTCAAGCAAGCCACTCAGGACAGCCTCGGCGACCTGGGTCTAGGTGCGCTGCTGGCGGCCGTCGTGGTCTTCCTTTTCTTCCGCAGCCTGCGCAACACCATTATCACCGTGATCGGTCTTCCGGTTATCGTGGTGGCTGCTTTCTGGGGTATGAAACTATTCGGCTTTACCCTGAACATGATCACGCTGCTGGGCCTTTCACTCTGCATCGGACTGCTTATCGACGATGCCATAGTGGTACGTGAGAATATTTTCCGCCACATGGAAAAAGGCGAGTCTCCCAGGAAAGCGGCCAGTCTGGCTACCAAAGAGATCGCAACGGCTGTTATGGCCATGACCTTTTCCATAGTCGCGGTGTTTTTGCCGGTGGCTTTTGCCAGCGGCATCGCCGGCAAGATGTTCCGTGAATTCGGCATTACGGTGGCCATAGCCGTCTTGATCTCGTTATTTGAAGCTTTCACGCTGGCTCCCATGCTTTCGGCTTATTTTGCCCGTTATGAGAAGAAAAAGAAAACGGTTGTTCACCCGTGGGACAAATTGGCCGCAAGAGTCGGGAGTCTTTTTCCGCGTCTGCTGAATGGCTACAAGGGTAT
>CAITCX010000249.1 GCA_903890885.1 uncultured Dehalococcoidia bacterium | reverse complement strand
GGCAAGGCGATCTTCATCGCTGAAAAACACATCCAGCCTGCGGCTACCCCGCTGGACAATATGATGCGGATATCCCGGCACTACAATTCTTGCTATTCGTGGCATAGTGCAGAAAAAATCCATCCTTTCCTGCCATACTGTCAATATAAATTAGTGGCAGCCACTGATTAAATTGTCAAGTGGCTGTTGATTTTATTGAACTTGCGGTAAGAAATAAAAGTGCCAGGTCGCGTTTACACTTTTGATGCTGATTAAATGGACCCGGCCTGCATTATTTTCTTTTATAGGCCGGAGGTTTGTGGTCATGGGAGAGCTGGGTTCGGTGTTCAGGAAGTGAAATATCAAACAGCGGGAAGAATGACCGAAGTGGCGTAGAGTGCGCTGAGAACAAGGCTTCAATTGGACGACATTAAATTTTCAATTGGACGGTAATTATTCTTTCAATCAGACGAAGCATAAAGTACAATAGCTGGCATGAATCCGAAACATTTATATCCTCGCTTTATATTGCCACGGCTTGAGGCGGCGTTAGCTGATACCCCGGTGGTGCTTATTCACGGCCCCCGGCAATGCGGCAAATCTACGTTGGCGCAAACTGCAGCTGCCCGTCATGGCTTTACCTACCTCACCTTTGATGATGAGAACATTCTGCGAGCGGCGATGGAAGATCCTGTGGGGTTCTGCACAGGGCTGCCGGCCAGGGTTGTTCTGGATGAAGTACAGCGTGCTCCGGAATTGTTTACTTCGATTAAGGCCGCCGTTGACCGCGACCGCCGCCCCGGGCGGATGATCTTGACCGGTTCGGCCAACGTGTTACTGCTGCCCAAACTTGCCGACTCGCTGGCAGGGCGCATGGAAATCCTGCGGCTTCTGCCCCTCGCGCAGGTGGAAATTGAAGGCCATAAGCCGGGTCGAGTGTTTCTGGATAAGTTATTTGACGGTCGGTTTCCCGTCACCTCCGGCCAGAGATTGGGTGAAACCTTGATACAACGCATACTGGCAGGGGGATTCCCATCGGCACTCTCGCGAACCACTCAGCAGCGACGACGCGATTGGCAGCTTCAGTATGTCGAGGCTTTGTCACAGCGAGACATGCGTGATCTGGCAAAAATTCGAAATCTGGATTCGGTGCCGAAACTATTGGAACTGGCAGCCGGACAGACTGCCCGCCTTTTCAATGCCAGCCAACTGTCCGGCCCCTTCGAGCTGAGTCGGCCAACCATTCGTGAATATTTGACCCTACTGGAGCGGCTGTTTCTCATAGAGTTTTTACAACCCTGGCATCACAACCGCCTAAGCCGGCTGATCAAAACACCGAAGCTGCATTTGGCGGATACAGGTCTTGCTGCCGCACTTCTCAATGTTGATGCTGCAGCCTTGAAAAATGATCGTATTTTGTTGGGGCAGTTGCTCGAAACATTTGCACATCAGGAGCTTCGACGCCAGGCCACATGGGCTGAGTCCAGCCACCGCTTTTATCACTACCGGGATAAGGATCAACTGGAGGTTGATGTAGTGATTGAACGTGATGGCCGCTGGATTTGCGGTGTCGAGGTTAAAGCCTCTGCGACAGTAAAGCCGGACGATTTTAAAGGCATACGACGATTACAGGAAGCCGCGGGATCAAGTTTCCGTTGCGGCATCGTGCTTTACGATGGT
>CAITCX010000248.1 GCA_903890885.1 uncultured Dehalococcoidia bacterium | reverse complement strand
TGCAAATATTGGTTATTCCTTCACCAAAAGATCGCCTGACTGGTGACTAAGCAATTAAAGCTACCTAAACCCACCCTAGCACCTTGTCGTTCCGTGTTTCAGGTGTAGATGGACTCTCTAAATCCGAAATATATACGAAAACTAGATTAAACTCCTTCATAGGGTTTGTTGAATCGAGATAAAGACAGTCTGTTAATGTTAGGTTATAATAACGGTTATGAAACGGCGCAAAGTTCTTAAAAGCCTACTCATTGGCTTGACAGTACTCTTAGTAGTACTGTTTGTACTGCCCTACATCGTCCCACCAGCCAAACGTCAACCGATACTCTCTTACGAACAGATGCAATCACCGGCGGGAAAAACTATTTCAGTTAACGGTACGAGCATTTATGTCGAAGATTACTCTCCGACCAGTCCCGTGAAGGGTACACTAGTAATGGTTCATGGATTAGGTGGTTCTACTTACAGTTGGCGTAAAAATGTATCATTCTTCGTAAGTGTTGGTTATCGGGTGGTTGCTGTGGACTTAAAAGGATTCGGTTTATCAAGCAAAGATAGGATTTCTTCATACTCCCATGCCACCCAAGCATCTATATTAGCACAAGTTACCCACTATCTTGAGATCGATAAAGCTGTATTTATCGGACATAGTATGGGGGCTAGCGTACTTTTACAATTAGTGCATCAAGAACCGCAACTGGTAAAAGCACTTATATTGGTTGATGGAGCTGCTTCTTTTAGCAAAGGTTTCCCATTCAGCAGACTATTAAGTTTTGATCCACTTAGGAGGGCTTTCCAGGATATAATTAGCCGTTGGTTGAGCCGCGACCGGTTAGCTGGGATATTACAGTCTGCTTATTATCAACCGGATAAATTATCAGATGTAGACTTTGATAATTATTATTCAAGAGTCGTTTACGGTAATTGGCTAGATGGTTTGACTGCCATGACACGGGATTCAAATGAAAACAATATCGATTTCACTCTTTCGAATAAAGTAAAAACTCTGGTTGTCTGGGGCGCTAAAGACACTTGGGTAGGCAGAGATATTGCTGAACAACTCGTTGATTTCACAAATGGATACCTCAAAATTATTCCAGATGCCGGGCATCTTTCAATGGAGGAGGTCTCTGATACCTTCAATCAAATAGTTCTGGATTTTTTATCAAATCCTTAAATCCGTAAAGCCAATACATCTCCCCAAGCCGTGTTTCAGGTATAGATGGACGCTCCCCCGTCTCCACCAGATTATGTAAAGTATTTTGAGGCTAAATTTACAATGACGGGGAGTTTAACCTTCTTTTTAAACCCCATCTCCCCGTCCAGACTTTTTGATAGCTGTTTACTAATGGTATATAATCAAATCCGACCGCACAGTGTCAGGAATTACCGGCTATCGGCACCGAAGACTATACTTGCTGCCAATTGACTCTACAGGTTACCAGTAAACACAACTATTCGATTTTTGTGTTGACTGCTTATGACAATAGAACTAAAATAAAAATATCCGGGTTTTTAGCTTGATGACGTTATTAACAGAGGCAAGAGTTTCCTGATAGCAAATTAAATAATGGGGATAGAAGATGATCGCAAAAATAGTATGCCCTAGTTGTCAAACACAGGGACAGTTCTCTGTCGAGGGGGGAAATTATAAAGGACCCTACCGTTGCTGGAAGTGCAGAACTTTGTACACATTGGATATGGTAAATAGCAAAGTAGTTTCATTGCAGCCGCTGACTGAAGAAGAATTAAAAGAAATTAAGGCCAATCAAGAAGCACAGAAAAGAGGGCATTATGGCGGCGGAACTCCTCAGACCGCACCTCAAGCTCCAGTACCGTCGGCACATGAAAATAATCCCTTAATATGGCCGAAGGTGTCAAATAAAGTGATTGAGGAGAAACCGCCAGAATCTCCCAAGCAGTCTTTCGTCTGGCCTAAAGTATCAAATAGTGAGCCGAATCTTACTACTCATTACGAGAAACCATCCCCAACTTCACAGGCACCTTTTACTCTTCCTGGAGATAAGATGCAAAAAAAGAGCAATGGGGTAATCCTTTTCCAAAACACCGCCAAGTTGGTAGAGGCTGAGAAGCTTCTTAATAATGAAGGGTGCTATATCACCCGAATCACGGCTCCGGTTGACCCGCCGAGCGGGAGCAATATTGCCCTGCGTTTTCCCTGGTCGCAGTACGAAACCGTTAAGTCGCTGCTTAATAAAGCTGGTGTACAGACTCAGGGGATAAGACAGCTATAGAGTTTATCTACACCTGAAACCCGGCTTGAGTGTATCAAGCGTCTTTAATATACTTCAGTCTTGTTCACCTA
>CAITCX010000247.1 GCA_903890885.1 uncultured Dehalococcoidia bacterium | reverse complement strand
TGATCGAATTTCCGCTGCACTGTCAAATCGCTTTTCAAAAGTACAATCTCGTTGGTTGCTTGCACTGCCGCCTGGGTGAGGTGACCGCCCAGAACCTGGTGGTCTGAACTTCCCACCGCAGCATGCAGGTGAACTTCATAAGTGTCGCCTTGCTGCGATTTTGAAATTATACCTGAAATGGATATCAGTTCATACACTGCGGAACAGTCTCGATATAAATACCTGCTTCCGTCAAAATAGCCCAGCCTGAAGTTTTTTATCTGACCGATGGCTGAAACGACAACCGCTGTTTGCACCTTTTTTTGCCGGCAAATCTCTTTCAAAGCAGGAATCGTTTCCTCATCTGTAAATAGCCGTACGATGATTATTCCTTTATCTTCAATACTTTGCATAATGGAAAGTCCTCCGCACGGTTTAGAATTATACAGGCCAGGCATCCAGCTTAGATTTCAGTTGAGACAGGGATATAGCGCCTACGCTTTTATCAACTACCTGGCCATTTTTAAAAAATAGCAGCATCGGTATGCTCATAGCCTGGTGTTGAGCAGCCATTGCTGGGTTCTTGTCCACGTTTATCTTGCAAAATTTGAATTTACAGGCGTATAGTGCGGCTGCTTGTTCTACCACCGGAGACATCATGCGGCATGGACCGCACCAGGGAGCCCAGAAATCCACCACCACGGGTAAGTTTGCCGCCAGTACCTCAGTTGAGAAACTGGCGTCAGTAATCTCAATAACAGCAGCAGTTGAATGTTCCTGAGTTTTCACTTTGATCTGGATTAAAATATCGCCTGGCGTTCCATCGGTCAACTGTAACGCATTGGTCAGTTTAACCGTGTTGCCGGTTGCCACGCCAGTTGGTACGGTCACCTGTAGACGTTTGCCTTTTCTGGGCAAGGCTTTGACCACACCCGCTTTGGCTTCTTCTTCAGTCAATAAAAGCTCGTACTTTACCGTAGTTGCTGCGTTGCTCTGTTTAGTATCTTCACTCATTCGCACTGCCTCACTGAGTTAAATATATTTTAATTATTCTGTTGATAACCGTCTATTACTATTATAATTTTGATTCCACTTAATCCACAAGCAAGTCGCTCTGCTTCAGGCATAATCCGGCTGAATATTTATGACAATTTTTAAATAGATTATTTGGGTGTTAATACCGTTGTTGGCCTCATAGCCATATTCTATTATTACTTAAAAGCAGTCAGTCGAATGATTCTGTTATTCGCTGGTATTTCTTATTGTGGCCAATTTTATCAGCGAGGTAAGTGGATGTAAACATCGACCCGGAAGATAAGGATAACCGAATACGTATCTGTATTGCGTTAAATAAAATTAGTATATGGAGGAATGTAATGAAAGGTCTACTAAATGGATTTCACAGTAATCGTAAAGGATTCACCCTGGTTGAACTGCTGATCGTCATCGCTATTCTTGGTGTTTTGGCAGCTATCATTGTTCCCAATGTGACGGGTCTTTCCGGTAGCGGTAAAACCGAAGCTGGCATGGCCGAGTTATCCACTCTGCAGACAGCGGTGGATACCATGATGTCTAAAACTGGTTTGACTGCGGTAACTGCGGTGACCACGGCTACTAGCGCTATGGCCTCTTTCCCGGATGCTGCTCATCCTTTGTATCCGGATTATCTGAGATCGAATACCACTAAAGGCACTTACAAATGCAGCACCACCGGATTGGTTGAACAGGTGAGCACAGGTTATTAGGCCGGTAATTTGAATATGTATAACCAGGGTCGAAGGTAGTTGTGACCATTTGCTATCTTTTATCCTGGTTTAGAACTTAACCTGTCAATGTAATAATCAGGTGAAAAGACTATGGGGATAAACCTGCATGAGAATAAGACTGGGCCGCGCTGGAACCTGACAGATCTGCTCTTGGAAGAGAAGTTGATTACCCAGGCCAATCTGGATTTGGCGGTCGAGACCCAGATCAAAGAAAACATTCGCCTTAGTGAGGCCTTGTTAAAGCTTAATCTTATTAAGCCCCATGACCTGGCGGCCATCCTGAGTGTGCAGCTTAATTTGCCCTTTATCGATCTTCAAAGGCATAAGATACAACCGGCTGCTTTGCGCCTGGTTCCCGAAGCTACAGCCCGTAAGCATGTTCTTATTCCGTTGGATGTGGTCGGCGATTCCCTGATGTTAGTTATGGCTGATCCGCAAGACATTCAGACCATCCAGGACATCCAGGCCCAGGTGAAAATGAAGGTAGAAGTTGCCCTGGGCATCTCTACCGATATCATGAAGGCCATAAACCTTAACTACCGTTCCGGGGCTGAAATAGAAAAACGTGTTCAGGAGTTCGCTCCTGCCGCTGTCAAAACAACTGCTGCCCTCACTGAGGAACTGGTCGCCCGTACACCCATTGCTGAAACCGTTGATCTAATCATTACCCAGTCCATCCGGGACCGGGCTTCCGATATTCATATCGAACCTCAGGAAGACCGGTTGCGTATTCGTTTCAGAATAGACGGCACTCTCCATGATATTTTCTCTTTGCCCATCTCCGTCCATATACCACTGGTCTCCCGTATTAAAATCCTGGCGGAAATGAACATAGCCGAGCAGAGGCGTCCC
>CAITCX010000246.1 GCA_903890885.1 uncultured Dehalococcoidia bacterium | reverse complement strand
CTTAATAGTTACTTCCCTTGGAGTTCTTCTGTGTATGTAGTCAATAATAAAGGTCATTACGATATACCACCGACCGTAAGCGCTCAGGTGCAGCAGGCGGTAGACCAGGACCGTACTAAATATGAGGCCTTGCTAATGGCAAACGATACACGTGAAGCGCAGATTCTGAGCCAGCTTAACAACGCCGGAATTGCAGCCGGTGGAGCCTATATCGTCGATACGGCTATGGGCGAGCAGATGTTGGCTCTTAGTTTTCCTTATACAGGGAATATTTTAAGCTCAAATAATATCCTGACTTTGACAGCTGATGCGATGGTAAAACTTGCCGCGTTACAAACCCTCGATCTGGCTGGACTGATTTACGTAAATACATTTTTAACGGATGATAAAGACCGGATTCTTTTTGGCGTCACCGCCAAAACCAGCGATATCCTGAGCTACCGCGCGGGAAAGCTAACACAGGAGCAATTTTTTGCCAGGACGGCCGCCAGGGTTGAAAGCCGCTCCGGTGCCTTCGATGCCACTAGCGGAGGTTTAAAATAATGAATAAGAATCTGAAAATCGCTCGCTATAATAGCTGCCTTCTAATTATTGCCATTGCGCTGTTAATACTGGTTCTTGGGGCAACCTCCTGCGATCTTGTTTTCCCCAAGAGTGGACAATATCTGAATAAATTTATTAAAACATACTGGGGCATTGATGTTACCAGTGACCTCCAGATAAATGGTATGATAGCTGCCGGACGGATAATGGGCGATAAAGAGGCCGTTAACGGACTTTCCGCCTACATGCACTGCCGCAGCGAACTCTACCAGGAAAGAGGCGATAAACTGTTAAGCAATGGCGATACGGATGGGGCGCGCGCTCAATATGAAGAGGCTATCAAATACGCGACGGATAATACGCCGCATCAGGCCTCCGATAAAGCCGGTATATACTTATTGGCTGCGAATACATATTTAAAAGATGCCCAGAACAAATCAAACGCATCCGAGAGGTGGCCTCTTTTCCGTGCCTCCGGTCAAGACGTATTAAAAGCGGCGGAAATTGAACCTGTCACTGAATATAAAGCTTATTATTACCGTGAAGCGGCTTTCCGTCTTGCCACCGGCGGTGATAAGCTAAACGACAAGAAAGCCTACGATGAGGCAGCTAAATTGGAACCGAACAATTTGTCACTGCTTGCGTTAGCTGACATTTTCAAAAAATGAAGTAAAAAAAGAACTGTCTGATATTGCCCTCGCTAATTAAAATAGAGTGGGCAATATTTGTTTTACCCCTTATGCTGGGTGGGAAATTTGAGCGTTATCTCTGCCAGAGCGCTATTGGTTCCTGTTGAAATATCGGCCTGGGCAGTTACCGCCTTGTTTTGGACTAAAAGTCTTAAACTACCAGATAAAGGGCATAAGCCTGTATCTTACTTTCTTTTGATAATCTGCATATCCCTCTAATTCCTTAACCAGCAACCTTTTTTCTCCTCTTATCCTCGCTGCCAGAAGGAAGGCCATTACCACAGCCATCAGGATGCCCCAAAAAGAACCGAGCAACAGGGGTGTTCCTACGAAAAGCATTATTCCTCCCAGGTACATCGGATGCCTTACCAGGCCGTAAACCCCGGATGTTACTACCTGGTGCTTGCGTTCAGATTGTATTCGGACCAGGGAAGACGCGAATGTATTATCAGCAAATGCACGATAAAAGAGAAAGGCTGAATTCAATAAGCCAATTCCCCCGAATATTTTTAGCCACCCTGGGAAACCGGCGCTCCAGCCAAACCTGCTTGCGTCAAGCGGCATTATCCCGATCCAGAGTATAAATCCCAAAACGATCCCGTATACCATATATTTGTCCCAGCCTTCTTGATTGGCGCTTCCCGGTTTTTTGTATCTTTCGGCCAGCAGGGCTGGATCATGAAGATACAGGTGAATAATAACTGTTCCGCATAAAGCTATAAACCATATATTAAAAATCCAGCCTTCAATCCACAACCAGTTTCCCGCCAGCAATAGAATTAAAACCGGAAATATCAGAATGTAAATTGCCGTAAAAAGCATCCTGGCCGGTGATAATTTTACTATTTCAGGTGCCATTATTGCCCCATATTAATATTTAACTGTCTCATTTGGTCCAATCTGCCTCGCCGCCAGAAAGAAATCGTTAAGAAATTATACCAAACGCACATATATTTTACGCTTAAGACATATAAAAATATAACCGGGTCATTGTATTCGGTTAAACCATAGTAATGAGATAATTCCACTGGCAAGCAATACCATGACTGCTGCTCCGGTGAAGCAGGCCGTAAGCTCGGTGTCCTGGGGTTTAAAAATCAGTTGGCTCCCTAAATCAGTGTAAATATTGATTAGTTCATTCTCATTATCGGCTTGAAAATAGCGTCCCTGGGTTTGCTGGGCGATTTGCTTCAAAACGGCTTCATCCAGGAGGACCCGCATTGAATGGCCTTCGTAGCTTATAACGGTACCGCTGGTCGTTCCCAATCCTACTGTATATATTCTTACACCCTGGCTGCTTGCCTGGTTGACTACGTCTACAGGGGCTGGATTAACGTTATTTTGTCCGTCGCTTAATAAAACGATAGCCGCGGGTATAAAACTGTCAGGAGGCAGTGGGGTCTGCGTTGCCTTCGTCGTTTTCCCCGTCACGCCGGCAGCTTCAAGTTTTCCAGTTTGCTCTGAGATGGCAGACAGCGATGTTAAAATAGCCTGGCCGATGGCTGTGGCATTGTGCATCTCTAACCGGTTTAAAGCCGCCAGTACCTGCTCATGTTTGGCAGTAGGCACCTGAATCAGCGAGGCAGTGTCACTAAATGCCACGATACCGATATACACCCTTTGAGGTTGCCTCTCGATAAATGCTCTTGCGGCTGCCTTGGCGGCCTCCAGTCGGCTGGGTTTTACATCGTTCCCATCCATACTGCGTGAAACATCTATAGCCAGGATGATCGTACCTTGCTGTGATGCGGTAATGATAGTAGCTGCCGGGCGAGCTAAAGCCAGTAGCGAGATCATCACTCCGAAAAGAAATATCATTGCCGGAATGTGTCGCCGTAT
>CAITCX010000245.1 GCA_903890885.1 uncultured Dehalococcoidia bacterium | reverse complement strand
GTCTGCGGCGACATTCAACGGACCGATGACGGAATCCAGGGTCTGGTTGACGCCTGCCACTATCTTGCGGAAATCTCCATTATGTTTGGAAGCATCGGCGCGGGTGGCCAGTTTACCTTCGACGGCGGCCTTGCTCAGGACGTTGGCATCGGCTACCAGGTTATTGACCGCGTCAATGCACTGGTTCAAGTTATTCTTGATGGTGTTGAAGTCACCATTATAGGTATCGGAAATCTTGGGCGGGATGTTGCCCTTGGAGATCTTGTCCACGTAATCCGCCGCGACATTCAACGGACCGATGACGGAATCCAGGGTCAGATTAACACCTTTAACAATGGCGGCATAGTCTCCAAAATGCTTGCTGGCGTCAGCACGAGTGGCCAGTTTACCTTCCACGGCGGCTTTGCTTAGCAGATTGGCATCGGCTACCAGGTTATTGACCGCGTCTATGCACTGGTTAAGGTTATTCTTGATGTTATTGAAATCACCATTGTAATTATCGGTGATGCGGGCCGGGATGTTGCCCTTGGAGATCTTGTCCACATATTCAGCGGCGACATTTAATGGGCCAATGACGGAATCCAGGGTCTGGTTGACGCCCTTGACGATAGCGGCGTAATCACCGTAATGCTTGCTGGCATCAGCACGGGTGGCCAGTTTGCCTTCTACGGCTGCCTTGCTCAGCATGTTGGCATCGGTTACCAGGTTATTGACCGCGTCTATGCACTGGTTGAGGTTATTCTTGATATTATTGAAGTCGCCATTATAGGTAGCGGTGATTCTGGCCGGGATGTTGCCTTTGGAGATCTTGTCCACATATTCAGCGGCGACATTCAACGGGCCAATGACAGAATCCAGGGTCTGGTTGACACCCTTAACGATGGCGGCATATTCACCCTGATGCTTGGAAGCATCGGCACGGGTGGCTAATTTACCTTCTACGGCTGCCATGGAAAGCATATTGGCATCGGCTACCAGGGCTTTTAGATTGGTAGCTACCTTGGAACAGGACTGCCCGAGAACGTCTTTATCGGACCTGACGTTGACGGTGACGCTGAGATCGCCGGCGGCGATCTTCTGGGTCACTCCCGCCATTTCCACCAGGTATTTCTGCATATCTGCATATGTCTCGGCCATCTGCCCGATTTCGTCTTTAGACTTAACATTGACGACCTCGGAGACATCACCGACGGCGATTTTCTTAAGACCGGCTTTAACTTTGTTGATGGGGCCGGTGATAAGGCGGGTTAATACTATGGCGATCAAGAGAGCAAAAATAACCGCAATGATTGCCACTACGATGATGATCATCGAGCTGCTGGCAAATTGCTTGTCGCCGGCTGTATTCAATTCTTCGGCGGCTTTAACATTTATTTGAGATAGCGTGTTGGCGGCATTATCGACCGCCGTGCGAGCCAGGGCGGTGGACCCTCCATCGGCTACCATTTTAAGCATTTCATCCTGTTGCCCGGCTTTGACCAGTGAAAGGCATTTATCGATTTCAGCCTGGTAAGTAACCCAGCCTGGATCGAATAACGCTAACCCGTCTTTTTCAGACTGCAACAGGGATGTAGCCCGGTAGGCATCCATCTGTTTTTTAACATTCGCTTTCAGGGCTGTGATTTCCTGTTCAACTTTATCGCGGCTTTCGGGTATTAAAGCGAACTTGTAGACATCTCCCCTGATTTGATAAATATTGGCCTCAACAGTACCCAACTGTTCAATGGGGACCGCGCGGTCAAAATACATGGAAGTCATCCCATCGTTGATGGTTTTCATACTTGTGTAACCCAAAACTGAGACAACTACAAGCAAGATAACGATTATGACAAACCCACCTATTAATTTAGCTCCGATTTTCAAGTTTCCGAGTCCCATATTAAGTGTCGCCTCCTTTAAATTTTAAATACCAGGCAAGCCAATCAGAATTATGTGAGATTCACAATTTTCTTGTACCTCCTGCTTTTTTATTTACTATTACAAAACGCATAATCTCGTCCTTAAAAAAGGTCTGTCCTCAATTTACCTTGCAGCGCAGGATCCAACAACCAGATTTGTTGTTATTTATAATGTCGTTTCAGTATCCAATAGCTGGGTGTTTGAACCCACTTCAAGTGGATACAGTTAACCAAAGCTGGCCTTGCAAGGGGTGTAGGTCTAAACATTTTTGAGGCTGTGGCTAAAATATGGGTTAACAATGGTAAGTACAGACAACCATTATTGTTGATGCAGTTACCAAGGTGAGGTGGGTGTTAAGTGCCAGTTTTTAAGGACCTGACCAGGCTGTTGTAAGGATATAAAACAAAATGGCGGCACTTTTTAAAGTGCCGCCCTGTATGGACAAATATTGTGGACCCTGCCCTGAAATCCTGGGAAACAGAGTTGATTATTTTTTGGCCAGTTCCAGCTTCTGGAAGTTCTGATTGCCGCCTATATTAGGATTATAGCTGGAATTTTCTGCCAGCACATATTCGCCCAGGTTATTGACCCAGACATTATCATAACCTGAAGGCAGTTCTACATTATTTTCTTCCAGTGGGTTATAGTAACTATCTACGCCCCGGATAACCTGGCTGAACTGGTTGGAAATCTGGTCATTAACGGCTTCCCTCTGGTTGTAGAGATCCAGGTTTTCCTGGCGGATCTGACTGCCCGTCTGGGCGATGATGGAGCCCAGTTCACCCACGCTCTTGATTTGCTGGATATTCATTTTAATTAGATACTCTATTACCTGTACATAGGTGTTGAACCACTGCGGATTTATTTGCACCGATCTGGATATGGTCTGGAATAGTTTGGTGTTGGCATCCAGTTTACCTTTTTCTGCCCTGAATGAAGAAATATAGTTGACTCCCCACAGGGTATTGGTGGTGGTACCGAACATGGATTGCACAGGGAAAGAGGTAGCTTCTACCACGCAGTAGATTTCGTCCTCAAATGATTTGCCGTTTTCGACGTACTCAATTCTGATCTTGCCTGCCTGGACAGGGGCCTGCAAAGCTGAGGGCGCGGCCGTTCCCGGCGGGTTAACCAGATTTGAGATATCCTGTTCGCTGATGACTTTAAGACCCTGAACGTTGGGCAAGAACCGGGCGATAACTATATCTTTCAAGGCCTGCAGCGGTTTGAGAGGGGCCAAAACCTCATTGCCATAATATTTTGAACCAACCGGGAAAAGCGAAGATGTGAGCTGGTTATTGGTCCAAAAGAAAGCCTGGTTGGGGAAAACCCGGAATTCTTGTGTGCCTTTAGGGTTCCAAACCCGGAACTGGGAGACGGCAGGCATGCCCGCATTATCCAGTACCCATTTTACTCCGCCTTCATACTGCCAGTCTGATGGTATAAGCAGTTTAAAGGCTTCTGTGCCTGTGCCCTCTTTATCCACAAAACTAATGGTTTTCAGCTTGAGGACTGCACCTACTGGCGTGGGTGTGGGAGCGGGAATGACGGGGCTGGATGAGGGCGCTGAGGCTGCTGATAAGGACGAAGGTGCGACGGTTGCGGGTTTGGATAAAGGTACGGCAGCCGCGGCCGTTGAGGCAGCGAGACTTGACTTGGAGACTGGTGGGATTGCGGAAGAAGGACTTAAAGGCTGGTCTTTTTTAGAACAGCCTGCGGCAGTTACGAGAACTAAAAGCACAAGAACTACCGAAAGTGCTGAACAGGTGAATTGGGCTCTAAACACAGCTGCCTCCCTCTATTGTGCGGAATGCTTAAATATTTACACTTTG
>CAITCX010000244.1 GCA_903890885.1 uncultured Dehalococcoidia bacterium | reverse complement strand
GGCGGGTTTTTCACGGTTGCTTTGAGGCAGATAGCTGAGAAGTTCCTTGATATTTGAGATGCATTCCTGTTCGTTGTTTTCTGAGCGGCAACAGACGCCAGCTTTCTTTTGTGTGGCTGTTGCTCCGCCTAAATCCTCATCATTTACTTCTTGTCCGAGGACGGCTTTTACTACCCGGGGGCCGGTAATGTAAGCGTAGCTGCTGCCTTTGACCATAAAAACAAAGTCCATCAGGGCTGGTGAATAAACCGCCCCTCCGGCACAAGGTCCCAAGATGGCGCAAATCTGTGGTATTACACCGGATGCCATAGTGTTGCGGAAGAACATCTTGCCGAATCCAGCCAAAGCATCCACTCCGTCCTGGATGCGAGCGCCACCGGAATCATTTATACCGATAACCGGACAACCGGCTTTTAAGGCTGCATCCAGGCACAGGCAAATCTTTTCGGCATGTGTTTCGGCCAGTGTGCCGCCCTGGGTGGTGAAGTCCTGTGAATATACATAAACCGTTTTACCATTGACCTGTCCGTAACCGGTCACCACGGCGTCAGCCGGTGCATCATCAGGGCTGGCTGCACCCCGGCTGGTGCCGAACATCCACAGTTCATGGAAAGTGCCTTTATCCATTAAAAGGTCAATCCTCTCGCGGGCTGTCAGCTTGTTTTTTTTCTTCTGGCCGGCTACCCTGTCCGGTCCTCCCATCGCCACTATCTTCTGTCGGCGCTGTTCCAGTTCGCTTAAAAAGGCCTGTTTTTCTGCGTCCATAATCTTCTCCCTGGTTCATTATTATTTGTGAAAACCGGATTCCGGTAAAAAAACGGGAGAGGCCAGATGATATTGTCTTCCGGACCTCTCCCTTTCAACTATTTCTCCGTAATAAGTTTTGCTCTAGGTTCTTTCGAAAACACCCACGCAGGCTACGCCGCCGGCGCCGGGAGTACCAACCAAGCCGTATTGCAGATTGCGTTTTTTCATTTCCTGCAAGAGAGCAGTCACTCTCAGGGCCAGGGTAGCGCCCAGGGGATGGCCCAGTGAAATACCGGAACCGTTCACGTTGACTCTATCATAATGGTCCAGCGGCACTCCAACAGTCCTGAGGTTGTAGAGGCACTGGGCAGCGAAGGCTTCCTGGATTTCGAAGAGATCGATCTGGTCGATAGTCAGGCCGGCTTTTTGCAGTACCATTTTGAAGCATTTGGTGCCTGACTTGGGCGGAAGGCGGGGATCATCAGCGCACTTAGCCCAGGCCTTCAGATAACCCAGTGGTACGACTCCTCTTGCCTTAGCCGTTTTTTCACTCATCAAGACATAAGCTGCGGCTGCATCGTTTTCCGAAGAAGAGTTACCGGGGGTGCAGACACCCTGTCCCAGGATGGGCTTTAACTTGGCCAGCTTTTCCAGACTGGTGTCAGCACGAGGTCCTTCGTCGGTATCCACAATTATGGGTTCACCCTTATCTTGCGGAACACTTATAGGTACAATATAGTCTTTAAATTTGCCGTTTTTCTGAGCAGCTACGGCGTTTTGATGGCTGCGCATGGCCCATTTGTCGCACTCTTCGCGGGTGATGCCAAGTTCCTTGGCCACATTCTCAGCCCAGGCTACGTTGGAAACGATCTCGCCGTATTTATCGGAGGGCTGATGATTAGGGCGTGAACGCTGAATGCGGTCATAGAGAGTGATGCCGTACATTTTAAGGCTGCCATGTCCTCTAGGGGCGTCCGGGTAGGAGATGCCGGCACCCCGACCGATACCTGATTTAATATTACCGGGGAAATAGAATTCGGCGGTGCTCATGCTCTCAACGCCACCGGCAACTACGACTTTTGAATGTCCGGTCTGAATTTGCATGGCGCCGATGGCTAGTGCGTCCATACCTGAAGTACAGCGGCGGTCTATAGTGATGCCTGGAACAGTATCAGGCCAACCGGCCTCGAGCAAACCGCGGCGGGCGATATTAACATACTCACCGTTCTGATAGCACTGTCCTAAGATGACATCTTCAACTTCGACTGGATTGACCTTAGCTCTCTTGACGACCTCGTTCAAGACCGGGGCTATCAGGTCATAGGCGGGGACATCTTTGAAGGCTCCCATGTAAGCCCCGATTGGGGTTCTGACTGCACTGACTACTGCAACACGTTCCATCCTGTACTCCTTTTAGTTATATTACCTTTAAGATAATTCTATAGAGCTT
>CAITCX010000243.1 GCA_903890885.1 uncultured Dehalococcoidia bacterium | reverse complement strand
GCTTCACGGTAGACCTGGTCAGCCATATTTTCGAGCCGGTTGATTTCCATGCTGCGCTTAAGGATGTTTTTAAGGTCTATATGCTGCCTGAGTTCGGTCATGGCGCAGCGCACCTCTTCGGTGCTGGTGACAATGATATCAGAGAGTTCTTTGGCGCGCCTGGTGGGTTGCTCAATTTTGTAGAGGTTCATGGCATCTGCGGCCGATTCAATATAATCAACGATATCATCCAGCGAATGGGCCAGCAGGGCAATGTCCTCACGGTCGAAGGGGGTTACGAAGGTGCGATGGACCAGGGCGATGATTTCGTGGGTATAACCATCACCCTTGTGTTCCATTTCAATAATCTTCCTGACATCTTGGTCGACATTATTCCAGTTGTACAGCATGGCCTGCAACTGTTTGCCAACTGCGGCGGCGTTAACTGCACTGTCTTCAAACAGAACAAAAAAGCGACCTTCCCTGGGCAGCAAAGAAAACTTAGCCAATAGTAGATTCCTCCCCTTTAAAACAGCGTGTAAAAATGGGCATTATATAAGTCGTTCTCCTATTTATCCAAGTTGAATTTTAGTAGGTAGCACGCCAATAGTCAACCGCCGCAAGGAAGACATTTTGCCCCCATGCAGGCCAGATTGACAAGGATGGACTAATGTTTTAATATGACGCTATTCTCGTTGTAGCTGCCTGCTGAAATTTGCAGTGATGTTACGGCAAGGCAACTCCGCTAAAAATATTAGAAAAGGATAAAAAGAATGAGCACCTGGAAAGACGAAGATATCGCCACTTTGCCCTTTATCAAGGAATATCTCAAGGAATTTCGAGAGGGCATTGAAAATAACCCCGAGTGCAAGCTGAATGAAGAAGAAAACGCTCGTGTGCAGGAGTCATTAGAAGCTACCGAAAATTTTTGCACCGGTATGTTGAGCAGTCGTAAAAGCAAGATGTACATGCACGATCTGATCATGATGACGGTTGGTTTCTACGGCGGCTACCTGACTGCCCTGGACACCTTCGACAGTGCTTATGGCGATCCCTGCGAAGACGCTGGTTGCGATTGTCACAAACACGATGAAAAGGCCAGCTAACTGAAAACAGGTAAACTCGATTGGTGCCCCTGGTGGGAGTCGGACCCACGACACGCGGTTTAGGAAACCGCTGCTCTATCCAACTGAGCTACAGGGGCGCGAGGCTAAATTTAGGTTTATAATTCTTTTGTGATGTTCTCTGGCGTTAAATCTGGCGTCATTTTCAAAAAGCTGGCGTTATTCCCTTCCGGTAAAATCCCATCCAATAAAGCCATAGCATCTTGCTGCATACCCTCTATTATATGAGAATATACGTCCATTGTAAAAGCTACGGACGCATGACCCAACGCTTCAGAGATAACCTTTGGTTTAGCACCACGCAGGAACATCAAACTGGCAAAGGTATGCCGCAGATCGTGAAAGCGAACACCTTTAACGCCAGCCTTTAACGCCAGCCTTTGGAAGTTGTGGGTTAAGACGCTAGGATTTAATGGTTCACCTGTTATGCTGGTAAATACCAGGCTATCAAGACTTAACACTTTGCCAAAGGTAAGGCTGAAGACTTCCCGGCTGGCTTTATATTCTTTTAAGAAGGCTGCCAGTTTAGGGGTCATTCTAACGCGGCGGCGGCTGCGTTCGGACTTAGGTTCTTTAAATACTGTCTTCCCGGCGCGCTTATAAAGGGTCTGATTGACGCTGATTGAATGAAGGTCCAGGTCAAGGTCACGCCAGCGCAGGCCGCATAATTCAGCTTGCCGAAGTCCAGAACTTACGGCGGTATATATGATCGGGTAAAAATAGCTATCCTGGGCCACTTCCAACAGGTTAACCACTTCAGCGGGTGTAAGCGTTCTCATGGTCTTCTTAACAGGCCGGGGCGGGTCTACCAGATCGCAGGGGTTACGTCCTAAATACCCTTGCCGGACGGCATACTTCAAAGACTGAGATAATACCCGGTGTTGGTGGTGTACGGTCCTATGAGTTAATTTTTCAACTGTGCGGCCATAGTAAGCTTGTATTACTGCCGGTGTAAGTTTCTTTAATTCCAGGCTGCCGAAGGTGGGGCCGAGGTGATTATCAACAATGCTCTGGTAGCCTTCAATCGTTCTGGTGCTGCAATTAGTTTTCACATAGCCATTAAGCCACTGGTCAAAGTGCTGGCCTACGGTCATCTTGCCAGAAGGTAGCGGTATGCCTTTATCCAGGGTGGTTAGCACCTTGTGCTTCTGTTAATAGCTTCATTATCAAGACTTCGTACTTGTTGCCCGCATCGTTGCTCTCGCGGATTGAGGCAACCGCGTCATGGTAAACGGCCACAAGGCTGGAAATTTCCTCGTTTTCCTCATCCTTGCCTATGATCCGGCGTTCCAAATCAAAATACAGGCCCTTAACCTTGTCGCCGTCCTTCTGCTTAGTGACTTCAAGGCGAGCGTTTAAAGCCTCTGGGTTAGACCGAAAGCAGCCAAGCAGGAAGTCTACATTGGCTGTGATGGCGCTGGACCCACGGGGGCGCTCGCTGGCACTGTGGCCGCTGTGATGGATAACCAAGACGGTTGCCCCGAAAGGCTCACGGATCTCGCTGTTAATCATCCTCAGATAACTGGCAATGTCGCTAGAGCTATTTTCATCCCCGGCGAAGGTCTGTGACAGGGTGTCAATGACGATCAGCTTAGGGATTTCAGGCAGGGCAATGATAGACGCCCGCAGCGCCGCCACTTCATCCTTGGCCGACAGGAGCAGGGGAACCGTGCAAACGTGGAACCTATTAGGCGGTGGTATGCCGTTCTGCCAAGCCACAATGCGCTTATATATACCCGCACCACCCTCGGCGGCCATGTATCCCACGGCCCCAAAGTCTGTCTTGCGGCCCGTCCATGCCTTGCCGTTGGCTACAGATAGGCACAGGTCTAGGGCAAGGAACGATTTAAACGTGCCTGACGCCCCAAAGATCATGCCCATGCTGTCGGCAGGGATCAAATGCTTGACTAACCATTTGATGTTCTTGGTGCTTTCGCCAAGCTGGTCGATGGTCTTCCAGTATGCGGCAACGTTTAGCGGCTCCTCTGGC
>CAITCX010000242.1 GCA_903890885.1 uncultured Dehalococcoidia bacterium | reverse complement strand
CAGACCCGGCCTACCTTCGGCGGCAACATCATGGCGACTATAATTTGCCCCTCCAGCCGGCCTCAGATGTCCACCGTCCGGCCGCGCACCTTTAAGAAAAATGCGTCAGATCCGGGGCGCCAAGGCCAGGTTATTAAAATAGATTTTCAAAAAGAGAGTGTAACCGCTCGGACCAAACTATTAAGTTTTGTAGAAGATATCAATGAAAAGATAAAGCTGGACGAAGCGGATGTGATCGTAGCGGGGGGAAGGGGACTAGGCAAACAGGAGAATTTTCAATTAATGGCCGAATTAGCTTCAGCTATGGGAGCGGCACTGGGTTCTTCCCGCCCTCCTGTTGACGAAGGCTGGATAAGCTATGCGCATCAAGTAGGGCAGACAGGCAAAACGGTGGCTCCCCGGTTGTATATATGCTGCGGTATATCAGGGGCAGTTCAGCACCTGGCGGGTATGCAGACGGCGGATACCATAGTTGCCATCAACAGCGATGCTTCTGCACCCATTTTTGACATCGCCACCTATGGGCTGGTGGGTGACCTCTTCGAGATAGTACCTCTTTTAACCCAGAAGCTAAAGAGGGAATAAAGCGACTGACTGACCTCAGCTTGATGGTTTAGCGGGAAAACTCCTTGCTTATTAGAATCTCACATGATATGCTTTATGACAAGAAAAGCATATTGTTATGTCATTTTCTGAAATCACGTTTTAACACTCGATTTAACTTGAGGTTAGATTGAACATTATGTTATGATACAGCTAGGTAAAGAAGGGTTTTTGTATGGTTAATACCCATAAAATGCAAGAAGAAGAAAAGTAAGAAAAATGCCGTCAGAAAAATCTGTCATAAGTGAAAAAGCCAAAGCAAGGGAATTGGCGATTAGTCAAATAGAAAAACGATTCGGTAAAGGTTCAATAATGAAACTGGGAGACATTAGGGCTACTCAAATAGCTGTAATTCCCACCGGTTCATTATCGCTGGATATTGCTTTAGGAGTGGGGGGCATACCCAAGGGACGGATCACCGAGATTTTTGGGCCTGAATCGTCCGGTAAAACCACTCTGGCACAGCATATCATTGCCGAAGCACAGAAGCAGGGAGAGGTAGCAGCTTATATTGATGTCGAGCATGCTTTAGACCGCTCCTATGTGGCTGTTTGCGGAGTCAAAATAGATGACCTTTATATCTCTCAACCTGATACTGGAGAACAAGCGCTGGAAATTACAGAAACATTGGTCAGAAGTGAGTCAGTGGATGTAATTGTGGTTGATAGCGTAGCCGCCCTGGTGCCCCAAGCAGAAATTGAAGGGGAAATGGGGGAATCCCACGTTGGACTGCAAGCCCGCTTAATGTCTCAGGCCTTGAGAAAGCTGGCAGCCGCTATATCGAAGTCCAATACAGCAGTGATCTTTATTAACCAATTGCGTGAAAAGGTCGGAATCGTTTACGGGAATCCGGAGGTGACACCCGGCGGTAGAGCTTTAAAGTTCTATAGCTCGGTGAGAATTGACCTCAGACGTGTAGAGACCATCATGCAGGGAACTGTAGCTGTGGGAAACCGAGTCAAGGCTAAAGTTGTCAAAAACAAAGTTGCCCCGCCTTTCAGAAGTGCTGAGTTTGATATCATGTTCGCTCATGGTATCAGCAAGGAATCCAACTTCCTGGATCTGGGTATCCAGATAGGGGTAATTACCAAAGCAGGTGCTTTCTTCTCCTATGGTGACGTTCGGCTTGGTCAGGGCAGAGAGAATGCCAAGGGGTTTTTGAGCCAACATCCCGAACTTGCCGGGGAGATAGAGCAGAAGATAAGAGCCTCAGCCGCTGCTGTTTCTACTCCTGAGTCGGCTGATGATAGCGCAGAATAAAAATCGCCGTCGCGGACGGAGGGAAATAGATTTATTAGCCAAGGCTGAGGTTATATACCTCGGCCTTTTGTGTTTAATATGGCTACTTTGAATAGCAAAATTACAGAAATTAAGGCGGGAAAGAGCTTTCGTTATAAGCGCTCAAATATCTTTATTGACGGCTGTTTTGCCTTCAGCCTGGATGATGCGGTAATCCTGAGAGAAAAACTCCAGGTGGGGCAAATGCTATCAAAGAATGAAGTGGAGAGGTTAGCAGGGAGTGACCGTTTTGAAGGCTGTTATAATGCAGCGCTTCTATTTCTGGGCTATCGGCCACGCAGCGAAGCTGAGACCAGATCGCGTTTGCAGAAAAACGGGTATGAAGGTACAGAGATTGACGCGGTTATAGCACGGCTAAAAAGTAATGGACTGTTGAATGATGTGGCTTTCGCCGAATTCTGGAAAGAGGACCGAACAAAATTTAAACCGCGCGGTCAAAGAATGCTGAAATCGGAACTACGGAGTAAGGGCGTAGATGCAGGGACAATTTCTGAGGCGGTTGAAGGGATCGACGAATTGGAAAACGCTCGGCGGGCAGCCGGGGCCAAATCGCACAGCCTTACCATGACGGATTACCAGTTGTTCAAGAACAAATTAGGCGGATATTTACAGAGAAGAGGTTTTGATTACGGAGTGATAAACAAGGTTGTCCAGGAGGTCTGGGAGGAACGGACCGGGGAGATCGGCCCAGATACGGAAGAGACTTAAACTTAGATCAGACTTACCAATTCTCTGTTAAAAATAAACGAAAAGGGGTGACATAGTGGCATTGAGTAACGTATTCATAGGTCTGGGGATTCTAGGGGCCTTTGTCATAGGGTTGGTTGCCGGCGGCATCGGTATCACGGTCTTTAGAGGTGCCCTGCTGGGCCGAAGGCAGCGCATTGCAGAGAGAAAAGCTGTCAGGATCGAAGCAGAAGCGCGCAGTGCTGCCAAAAACATTGTGGACGAAGCAAAAGCCGAAGCCGAAAAAGTAAAAAACACAGCAGAGAACGAATACCGGCAAAGACGAGGGGAACTTCAGCGCCAGGAAAACCGGCTAACGCAGAAGATTGATTCTATGGACCGCAAAATGGAGAATCTGGAAAGCCGGGACCGCAACCTGAATAACCGGGAAAAAGAAATTGAAACCATGCGAGCAACTGTTAACGAAATCCGCAACGGTCAGCTAAAAAAATTGGAGGAAATCTCCCAACTTACCAGCGCAGATGCAAAAAAGCTTTTGCTAGAAAACATGGAAGTGGAGATGAAGGAAGAGACCGGGCGACGCCTGCGAGATTGGGAAGCCACATTGAAGCAATTAGCTAATGAAAAATCCCAGGAAATTCTGGTGCAAGCTATACAGCGACAAGCTTCTGAAATAGTCTCCGAGACCACGGTTTCTGTGGTACCTATCCCGAACGATGAAATGAAGGGACGTTTGATCGGCAGAGAAGGGCGTAATATCCGCGCTTTGGAACAGGCTACAGGTGTCGATCTGATTATTGACGATACTCCCGAGGCGGTTACCCTCTCAAGTTTCGATCCTGTCAGAAGGGAAGTGGCCAGGCTGGCCTTGACCCGTTTGATCATAAACGGACGCATTCATCCGGCCAGGATCGAAGAGGTAGTTAACAAAGCCAAAGAAGAGGTGGATGCCACCATCTTCAGCGCTGGCGAGCAAGCCGCTATCCAGGTGGGAGTACAGGGTTTGCGGCCTGAAATAATCAAGGTTTTAGGCAGATTAAAATACCGCACAAGCTATGGGCAGAACGTACTAAACCACAGCATTGAATCGGCTTTTATGGCTGGGATAATCGCCGGAGAGCTAGGCTCCAATGTAACCATAGCCAAAAAAGCAGGTCTTCTGCATGATATCGGTAAAGCTATCGACCGCGAAGTTGAGGGCAGCCATGCGGCCATAGGTGCCGAATTAATGCAGCGCTGGGATAAAGCACCGGAAATTGCACAGGCTATCGGCGAGCATCATAATGAGGCTCCTACCACCAGTATTTTGGGATATATCGTTTCAGCAGCTGATGCCATAAGTGGAGCAAGACCAGGCGCCAGACGCGAATCGGTGGAGAATTATATCAAACGGCTGGAAACCCTGGAAAGTATTGCTAACAGCTTTAAGGGTGTCGAGAAGTCCTTTGCCATACAGGCCGGTCGCGAAATTCGCATCCTGGTTAAACCCGAGGAGATCAATGATCTGGATTCCGTACGCCTGGCCAGAGATATCGTCAAAAAGATAGAGGAAGGCATGGAATATCCGGGTCAAATCAAGGTGACCGTTATCCGCGAGATAAGGGCAGTAGATTTCGCTAAGTAAAGCGAAAGGGCGAATAAATAATGCAAATCCTGGTAATTGGCGATGTAATAGGCAAACCCGGACGGCAGGCTGTACAGAAATTGCTTCCCGGCCTACGCCAGCAGCATAAACTGGACCTGGTGATTGCCAACGCAGAAAACGCTGCCGGCGGACTGGGGCTGACCCAGAGCACAGCTAAAGAACTGTTGGAAGCGGGGGTAGATGTACTGACTTCCGGCAATCACATCTGGGATCAAAAAGAGATTATCCCTCACCTGGACGGTGAATTGCCGATTCTGCGGCCTTTGAACTATCCTCCGGGTGTCCCCGGGCGCGGATGTTTGACCTTTGAGAACGTGGCGGTGGTTAATCTGATCGGCCGAACTTTTTTCGCGCAAAACTTTGACTGTCCATTCAGGGCAATAGATAACCTATTGAATGGTATGAGCGAAAAACATTCAGTGATTATCGTGGATTTTCACGCAGAAGCCACTTCTGAAAAAGTGGCAATGGGCCGGTATTTGGATGGCCGTGTCAGCGCCATCGTGGGTACTCATACCCATGTTGGCACGGTTGATACCAAAGTCTTTCCAAAGGGGACTGCCCATGTAACAGATGTCGGTATGACCGGTCCAGTAGATTCTATAATCGGTGACGATGTCCAGGCCGTGCTCCAGAGATTCCTGACCGCCATGCCCCACCGCCTGCCAGTAAGCGCGGGTACCAGAGTAACCTTAAACTCGGTTTTAATCAATGTCGATGAAAAATCCGGCCAGGCTGAGAGTATTGAGCGTCTGGACCGGGAAGTGGATATTCCATGAGCAGGGTTGACCTTCACGTTCACACAACGGCCTCAGATGGCAAGTTCACACCGGCTGAAATTGTATGTAAAGCCAGGGAAGCCGGTCTTTTATACATCGGCATTTGCGATCACGACTCCATTGATGGTGTCGCCAAGGCACAGGAAGCTGTTTTAAAGAATCCGGGACTTACGGTTATCGAAGGAGTGGAGATCAATACTGATGTTCCGGCAGGTGAATTGCATATTCTGGGTTATTACTACGATCCTGATAACCTTGAATTGATACAAACGTTGGAAAGGCTGCGCAATTGCCGTATAGAACGTGCCCAGAAGATGATTAACAAACTTCGTAAAATGGGCCTTAAAATAGATTTTTTACGAGTTGAAGAGTTGGCTGGCGAAGGAGCTATCGGACGTCCTCATATCGCTCAGGCCATGTTGGAAAAAGGCTATATAAATTCATTTCGTGAAGCTTTTACGAAATACATCACCCGTGGTGGTCCAGCCTATGTTGAAAGAGACAAGATTACTCCAATCGAAGCCATTCAATTGATCTTGCGGGCCGGCGGGATTCCTGTTTTAGCCCACCCCCTGGCTTTCGAGAATTTTGAAGCTATTATAGCCGATTTGAAACTGGGCGGTTTGGCCGGCATGGAAGTCTATTATAATAACTACGATCCAGAGCAAATTAAGAAGCTATTGCAGATAGCCGAACAATACGATCTTATACCAACCGGCGGAAGTGATTTTCATGGATTGGACGCTATGAATGAATCTCCGCTGGGCACTGTAGAAGTCCCTTTAGAATCGGTCGAAAGGCTGATAGAGTTAAACCGTCAACGATCCTAAGTCAGGCATTAATAAACAGTCTGAATTAATATAAACAGGGAATCTCAGGAAGAATGGCTGAAATACTCGGCTGGTTTGTATGTATTGGAGCTGCTTACCTATTCGGCTCTGTCCCTATAGCCTTTCTGGCGGTAAAATGGCGCTACGGAAAAGATATTCGCCGTTACGGAAGTGGAACGGCAGGCGGAAGCAACGTCTACCGGAGCTTCTCGAAGAAATTGGGTATCTTAGTAGCTTTGTACGATATTCTGAAAGGTATCCTGGTAATTGGTGTGGCCCAGTTATTGCATCTGGATACAACACATCAAGTGGTTATGGGCCTGGCAGCCATCATCGGTCACAACTGGCCTGTCTTTTTGCGTTTTAACGCAGGTAGAGGTGT
>CAITCX010000241.1 GCA_903890885.1 uncultured Dehalococcoidia bacterium | reverse complement strand
GCTGCACCTACACCGGGAAATACTACCGCTTTAGCTTGCAGTATATCTTCAGCCTGGTTGCTTATTTCTACCTGGTATCCCAATCGCACAATAGCATTGTTGACGCTGCGCAAATTGCCGGCGCCGTAATCAATGATAGCTATATCGCTCATTTGTTATCCTCGTTTTGATACACTATAACCTAGCTATATATTAGACTACTCATCCTGCAATAATCAAAATCAATTCTTAAGTCATTCTAATTCGCTCGAAGCTATTTCCGCAAGTCCGCTTTATTATTCCGGCAGTCTGCCTATATAATACTCTAGGTACCATCTTTAAAGGAGACTGCGATTTTATATTCCAATTGGTTTAAACTGATCAAAACCGATACAGAGACTCGCGCCAGGTTGGGGGAACTGAATACCCCACACGGCACGATTGCCACTCCGGTTTTTATGCCGGTAGGCAGCCAGGCCACTGTTAAAGGACTTACCCCCCAGCACCTGCGGGATATCGGTATTAAAATGATTCTGGCCAACAACTACCATCTCTTTCTCAGGCCGGGTACTGACATCGTTCAGAAAATGGGTGGACTGCACAAATTCATGGATTGGGATGGAGCCATTCTGACCGATAGCGGAGGATTCCAGATTTTCAGCTTGGCCCGCCTGCGGGATATTAACTCGGATGGCGTTAAATTCCGTTCGCATATCGACGGCACCGAGCATTTCATTACCCCCGAATTGGCTACTCAATACCAGGAGGCTCTGGGCGCGGATGTAATTATGGCCTTCGATATCTGTCCCTCCCATCTGGATAAGGAAGACAAAATCCGGGAAGCCATGGAGACTACTCACAAATGGGCGGAAAGGTGCCTGAAAGCTCACCAGAGGGATGATCAGGCCCTTTTCGGTATTGTACAGGGGGGCTTAAATCCCCAGTGGCGACTGGAATCAGCCAGATTTTTAACGGCTCTGGACTTCCCCGGTTATGCCGTCGGCGGGCTCAGCCTGGGCGAACCCAAAGAGGCAACTAATCAAATGCTGGATGTGACCCTGCCGGCCTTGCCTGAAAACAAAGCCCGCTACCTGATGGGAGTTGGCTCACCTGAGGATATCCTGAGCGGAGTAGAACTGGGAGTGGATATGTTTGATTGCGTTCTGCCCACGCGAATAGCTCGTAATGGAGCCCTCTTCAGCGCCGGCGGACGCTTGAATATCCGCAATGCCAGATGGAAAGAGGAGTGCGGTCCGTTAGACCCCGACTGCAATTGCTATCTCTGCCGTCATTTTTCGGCTGCTTATTTGCATCATCTTTTCCGGGCTGAAGAATTACTGGCCTATACCCTGGCCACGATTCACAATTTAACTTTCCTGAACAACTTCATGGTCAAGGTCAGAAAATCCATTTCCATCGGAGAATTTAAAACCTTTAAAGAGGATTTCCTGGGGCATTATCAAACCACCAATGAAACAGTGCGCATCGCCCAAAAACAAAAATGGCTGGAGAACTGGGAGCAGCGGGAAGGCAGCGGAAAAGAGTAAAATCACTGGGATGTATAACTGAAACTCTATAACTTCCACGCTCCTATAGCGGCCAGAATTATTAAGGCCGCTATGGCGATACCCGCGCCAACCCATCCTAAAAGAGTTAAAATCGTCACTATGACTGCCGCTCCGATCACACCCAGGAGGATGGACAGAAAAGACGGCCAGAATTTTAACCCCAGTATGTAGGCCAGCAGAGTGGCTGTCCAGGCCCCGGTCAAAGGCAGTGGAATAGCCACAAAAACCGCCAGCCCGGCGAATTTGTATTTCTGGATAGAGTCGGTGTGGCGGGCAGTGCGCTTCAGGAGCCAGTCAACAAATTTTTTCCCGACGGGCACTTTCTGCACCAGTTTGGAACCCCAATCAAAAAAGAGCAGTAAAAACGGCACGGGGATCATGTTTCCCAGGATGCCCAATCCGAAGGCTTCATACCACGGCATGTGGAAAACCGTTATTGCTATGGGTATTGAAAGGCGTAACTCCGCTACCGGCAGCATGGCAAGGATAATGGTGATCAACTCTTTGGAAAGGCTCGAATTGATTAATGACTCTATCATAGTGTTAAACCTTATCTCCAAATGAGGTCCCCACCTCTCTGGCAGCCGAGATTAAAGGGTCATCCGGGCTTACCGTTCTCTGCCCCCCGACTACTTCTGCCAACGGGACCTCAACCAGTTCGTTTTTCTGGATACCTACCATACTACCAAAATGCTCGTTAAGTATCATCTCTACCGCCCGCGTGCCTAACCGGGTGGCCAGCACTCTGTCAAAAGGTGTGGGTGTTCCTCCCCGCTGCAGGTGTCCCAGCACTACCGTGCGGGTCTCGATGCCGGTCAATTCCTCTATCTGGGTGCCCAGTACAAATCCCACTCCACCATACCGGACCGGATCAAGGCTTTCTTTGACGATCTTTTGAATGACTGTTTTTCCATTTATAGAACGGGCACCTTCAGAAATCACGATAATACTGAACCTTTTGCCGCTGAGGCTGCGTTCTCTAACTCTCTCTATTATAACATCCAGGTTGTAAGGGATTTCCGGTATCAAAATAATATCCCCACCCCCAGCTACTCCTGCGTGCAAAGCTATCCAGCCGGCATTTCGCCCCATCACTTCCACTACCATGACCCGGTGGTGAGACTGCGCGGTGCTGTGCAAACGGTCGATTCCCTCGGTAGCTATCGTTACCGCCGAGTCAAACCCAAAGGTGATATCCGTCCCCCGAAGATCGTTATCTATCGTTTTGGGAATACCTATAATCGGTACTCCGTCTTTATATAGATCATTGGCTATGCTTAAGGTACCGTCACCACCGATACAAACCAGGCAATCAATCTCCAATTTTCCAATATTGCTTATGGTCTCTTTGGAAACGTCTTTAAACTCCAGAATCCCATTCTTCTTTAAGGCGTATCGGTAAGGATTGGCAATATTTGAGGTTCCCAGAATAGTACCGCCCTGGGTAATAATCCCGGAAACGTCTTTGAACTGGAGCTTCCGGTAATGGTTGAGAATGGCGCCTTCATAACCGTCTTCTATACCGATCACTTCAAGTCCGTGTTGCAGAATCGCCTTTTTAGCCACCGCCCGAATCACGGCATTAATGCCCGGACAATCGCCTCCACCGGTTAACACAGCGATCCTACCGTATTTCCTCATAAAAAGACCTCAATCGTTAATAGTTCTTCATACAATATACGTGTTCAAAGCCAAAGGGGCAACCTCTCGCTAAGATTGCCCCTTTTTCAACACAATGACGTTAAAAATTAGTCTATTATTTTTTAGTACCTGCCATTATCAGGCCCAGGCCAGCCATCGCAACTAGCACTCCCCCGGCGAATAGCCCTAACTGCCAACCAGGCCGGTCGGCATAGTTTGGCGAAATTACCTTGGCCATAACAACTCCGGTTGCTGCCACTACCAAACCAGCTATCCAGAATTTGGCTTTGGTGCTCATCTATTGTTTGTCCTATCCACCCGTAATCCAGTTAATAACGGCAGGATATTTGGTAATCGCCGAGATAAAAAGGCCAGCTACAATAGCTGTAGTAATCACACCTGCGACATTGGTACCCATTGCAAAGGGTAATATCATAGTTTTTTTATTAGCTTTAAAAGCTAATTTCTGGGCTACTTTGGCCGTGGATGGCACACAGGAGACTCCTGCCAACCCGATTAGCGGATTGATTTTCCCTTTACTTAACTTATATGCGATCATACCGCCGGCCAGTCCGCCTAAACCAGATAAAAGCAACGAAATGCAGCCCAATACAAGCAGTTTCCAAACTTCGCCACTAAGAATAGTGTCAGCGGTCAATAATGCGCCCAGAACAAAACCCAGGAAAAAGGTCGCTCCGTACAGCAAGGCTCCGGAAAGAAATTCCAGGTGTCCCTTGACGTCAGCCTCTTTGATGACTACACCCACAAAGAAGGATGCGAAAAGGGGCGAAGCTACCGGGAAGAGTAGACACAAAACAGCAGTCGCTACAATCACAAAGGCTATCTTCTCTGTTCTGCTGATATTTGGGATAGTGGAAAGGTCCATCGGGGTACCCTGAATCTTTTTAGGAATCAGCCATTTTACTATGTAAGGATAAGCAATGTATACCAGCGCCAGATACATATAGGCTATCACTGCGATAGGGACAAGCAGCTTCGGCGACAGAACAAGAGATGTAAACAGCACCATCGGGCCATCTGCTCCGCCCACAATAGAAATAGAAGCCGCGTCCGCCGGTGAAAAACCCCAAGCCATGGCAATGGGAAAGGTAAAAATGGTGCCGAACTCAGCGCATACCGCCAGAATCAAACTGAGCGATGGTTTGGCCATCATGAAGTTAATTTCTGTTATGGCGCCGATACCCATGAAGATCATACAGGGTATTAGACCGTTGCTGAAGGTAAAATTGTAAATCGGTTGTAAAAACTTGATCTGCATGACAGTCATCAGGGTATTATTGTCTGTAATTAACGGGTCTACATATAAGTTGCCGATTGTGGTAGCGTCCATATACATGGTACCCGCATTAACGCCTATCATAGCGATACCCATCGGAATCATAACCAATGCCTCGAAGATGCCCTTATAACCCAGATAAATAAAAGCCGCACCGACCAAAATCAAAAGTATTCTGGTTATTGCGATAACTGGTTCCACTTGAAAAAGAGTATAAACACCCTGGAACAGCTCTAATATATTCATATTAACCCACCTTCCCGGCGCCGGTCGGTTGTGCTTCAATGTTTGTGATGGCTTTCTTTTCAGATTTATGTACGGCACGGTAGATGATCATCATCATTCCAGCTACAAGAAGGGAAATTATCATCAGAGAGACAAAAATACCAAGAGCAAACAAACAGGCCCTTAAAAATTCCATTCTTACTCCTTATTAACCCGTAAAGAATAAAGCCCAAATATCAGGTTATTTTTCAATAACCGCCAGGACCTGCCCAGTAGCTACCATAGCATTAAGCGCTATGCTTATCTCAACCACTTTGCCTGAAATGGGGGCCATGATGGGATTTTCCATTTTCATTGATTCGAT
>CAITCX010000240.1 GCA_903890885.1 uncultured Dehalococcoidia bacterium | reverse complement strand
GTTTCTTTCAATATTTTATAATTTGTTGTCGAGAATTTTCCCTATCTATAAAGGATACAGTCTTGGCGTCATAAAGTACACCGACCCCAGCCATATTAATTACAGTCTAAATGTCCTGAGTCAGTATGGCTTACGGATTATCTGAGGAATGAATCCGAAAATACCTGGAAGACAATAACTGTTAACCCTGTTTCCCGCTTAACTCCAAATCATAGATGCGCCAGGTCTTGTAGTGTTTACCGCCCATGAACTCGGATGAACTCAGGATAAGTTCGTTGTCTTCCAGCAGCAGGGAAGCTTCACAGGTCTGGTAGCCTTGTTTTTTGGCGTAGGTTTTCACTTCGTTGAATAAAATGGCGTCGATTCCCAGGTTGCGGTAATCAGGTCGTATGCCGAAAAACATCAGGCGCATTCGCGGGATATGCCGTTTTGTCCGCAGCAGCCTGAACACCCGCACGATGTCGCTGTCGCCGTACCATTTCCGCCGCGGCCGCAGCGGGTAGTAAGGGTCTGGGAAGGCCCCCATAATGGCAGCCGCCTGTCCCTTTACATAAGCAAAGCGCACCAGTCCGGGATCGGCCACCAGTCTCAACGATTCGGCAATGGCATCTGCTTCCTCTTCCGTCATTGGTAGAAAGCCCCAGTTTTGGGACCAGCAGTCGTTGTAGATTTGCACGATCAGGCGCACTTCTTCCAGCAGGTTTTTCATAACCAGTTGGCGGGTCTCGATCTGGCGGCGTTTTTGAAATATTTTGGCCAGTTCTGTCAGGTGCGGAGGCATTGGTGTTTGCACGTCGGTTAAATAAGCGTAGTAATCCTTGGCTTTGCTGAAACCGTATTTTTCAATGAAATCCTGGTAGTACGGAGGATTGTGGGTGAGTTCCATGGTGGGAGCGTAGTCGTAACCTTTTATCAATATGCCCTGCCGTTCGTGGGTAGCGTTGGAATATTCGCCGGGCCCGCGCAGTACGCTCATGCCGCGTTTCTGGACCCATACCTTGGCTTTGTCCAGCAGGGCTTCTGCCACGCTGTAATCATTTATAACTTCAAAGAAGCCGAAGAATCCTACTTTGCACTTGTGATATTCGTTGAAGCGATAGTTAATGGCTGCGGAAATGCGGCCAACCGGTTTGTTGTCTTTCCATGCCATGAAATGAGTCACTTCGGCGTATTTGTGGTAGGGGTGTTGGGAGGTTAAGAGCCCGACCAGATTAAAAAGGCGATTCCCCAGCAGGTCTCCGGTCAGAGGAGGTGTCCACAGCGGATCATTCCGGTAGAGGTCCCACGGCAGTTTGGCAAAGGCTTTTATGCGGGGACTTCCGAGTGGTATTTCCTCGATTGTTAGAGCATTGTTATTTATCAAAAAGTTGTCCTGCTGCCTGACTTTGGTCAATTATAGCAAAAATGAAGATGCAGCGGAAATGCAGAACGGATTAACTTCTTGGAGTATTTTAATAGGTTCAATATTGACATTTGTCTCATCCCCAAAATGTTTTAAAATGTGGCTGTTCTTGTAAGTAACATAAGGTAAGATGTATAATTCTCCTTATTAAAGAACCTTATTTTCGGTTTAGAAGCTGCAACACGTTGACGTTCTTTTGCTTAATAATTCCACTTAACTGCATGTATTTGTACTTCTAAGTTCGGCTAAAAGGGGTGACAAACGTGATACTCAGTCAATTACCTGTTGGGGCTAAAGTGCGCGAAAAGACCAGCGGCCTTGTTTTTCTGGTGGGAGAACATGGGCACGCGGGCTACCAGGGGACCACTCTGGTGGCCAATAACGTGATCGGTCAGGCTTGCCTGGATGCTCCCGAACAAAATAACCCCGCTGAGCGTCTGCGCCTTACGGGCTATAATTACTATGCCTTTAGCAATCTGCACCAGTGGCTTAATAGCCAGGACAGGGACTGGTACAGTCCGGCCCATGAATATGATGCTGCCCCCACTGAGGAAAATATCGCCAGCCGCCCTAATTTTTGGGATAAACATGGTTATAACGCCTACGCCCAAAGGCCGGGTTTCCTTTCGTGGTTTGGCGAGACCTTTCGCCAGGCAATTTACGAAAGCGCTGTGCCCTGTACCAACAGCCAGCAGAATGGCCTCGAATTTATCAAGGCCAAAGCTTTTCTGCTCAGTACGGCGGAAGCCGGTATCAGGACCTCTGATCCCCTTAAGGAAGGCACCAGGATTGCCGTATTCCACGATTTCAGGATGAGATATGCCACCCCCTCCGCAGACGCCGTAGCTAATTCTGGCTGGCAGCCTGCCTACTTCAAGGCTGAATTTCTTTTCTGGTACTGGCTGCGCACTCCCAAAGGTAACGATGAGGGCTTTACCTGCTATGCCCACAATGTTAACCCCTACAGCTACAAATTTTCCTGTTGCCCGTGGCTGGGTATCCGGCCAGTTGTCAATGTTGATTCCTCTTTGCCAGTGGATGAATCTG
>CAITCX010000239.1 GCA_903890885.1 uncultured Dehalococcoidia bacterium | reverse complement strand
GCGTTAAGGCGGTATACCGACGCTGCACTTTGTTGTTCCTTATGGCTATAGCCATGGCCTTGCGGCTGCCTACCAGCACCACCAGTTTCTTGGCCCGGGTTATGGCAGTATAAAGAAGATTCCGCTGCAGCATGATGTAATGCTGGGTTAAAATCGGAACCACTACCGCCGGATATTCGCTTCCCTGGGATTTATGGATTGAAATGGCATAGGCCAACACCAGTTCATCCAGCTCATTCCAGCCGTAATCAATCACTCTCTCATCATACCGGACCAGGATTTTCTGGTCTTCCAGTTCAATCCCCACCACCCTGCCGATGTCTCCGTTGAAGACTTCTTTTTCATAGTTGTTAACGATCTGCATGACTTTGTCATTAACCCGGAAACATCTTCCTCCCCGGGTAATCTCTTTACCGGAGGGATTAAGCAGTTTCTGCAATTCGGCGTTCAGATTGGCCACACCCACCAGGCCTTTGTGCATCGGCGTCATTACCTGGATATCATTATAGATATCAAAGTTAAAGGCCCTTGGCAACCTTGCGGCGCAGAGTTCCTTTATCTGCTCCATTGCCTGCTCGGGCTCTTCCTTTTCAATGAAAAAGAAATCCGCCTTTTTGCTTTCTGGTTGGTTCGTTAGCGGAAATTCGCCACGGTTTATGCGGTGGGCATTAACCACGATCAGACTTTCCTGGGCCTGTCTGAATACCTCGGTCAGTCTTACCGTTTCCACCTTATTCGAATCGATTATGTCCCGCAGCACATTACCTGGACCCACTGACGGCAGCTGGTCAACGTCTCCCACCAGCAGCAAAGTCGCCAGGGGAGGAACAGCCTTTAACAGATGGTTCATCAGCAGGATGTCCACCATAGACACCTCGTCGATAATCACCAGGTCGGCCTCTAAAGGATTTTCCTCATTGCGTTTGAAACCGCCTTCCCTGGGACTGTATTCGAGGAGGCGGTGGATTGTACTGGCTGCCCTTCCTGTGACTTCGGCCAGCCGTTTGGCGGCTCTTCCGGTTGGTGAAGCCAGCAGAATGCGCCGGTTTTGCTGCTCCAATACCCGGATCAGGCAGTTAAGCAGCGTGGTTTTACCGGTACCGGGTCCGCCGGTGATCACCATCACTTTACTGGTGACCGCCTTCCTGATAGCCTCCTGCTGCAATGCGGCCAGTTCAATTTTTAGGGTAGCCTGGACCCACAGAATAGCCCTGTCCACATCGATCGAGAATATTTGTCTCGGGGCATTTATGAGGATTTCCAATCTTTTGGCGACGTTGATTTCAGCCGCATGCAGAGGGGGCAAAAAGACGGCCTTATCTTCACCCAGGCTTTCGATCACCAGGCGGCGCTGGGTTTCCAATGCCGCCAGCGCTGTCTCCACTTTCACCTGATCAACTTCCAGCAGCGAGGTTGCCGCCTCTATCAACCTGGTCTGAGGATAGTAGGCATGCCCGTCTCCCACCAGTTCGCTGATGACATGGATGACGCCGGCTTCTATCCTGATTTGAGATCCGGGGTCGACCCCCATATTCCGGGCAATCCGGTCTGCCGTTTTGAAACCAATACCGCTTATATCCAGGGCCAGCCTGTAAGGGTTCTCTTTTACCACGGAAATAGAATTATTACCGTAGGTTTTGTAAATCTTGACCGCATAAGTAGAGCTGACCCCGTGTCCCTGGAGAAAGACCATGACATCCCGTATATCTTTTTGTTCCTGCCAGGCCTTACCGATTCTCTCTGCCCTGATCTTGCCAATCCCCTCGACTTCACGAAGAACATCCGGTTTAACTTCAATAACTTCCAGCGTTTCCAACCCGAATCTGGTGACTATGCGGTTGGCCATAATGGGGCCAATCCCTTTAACTAATCCAGAACCGAGGTATTTTTCAATGCCGGTCAAGGTGGAAGGCAGAATGGTCATGCAGCTTTCAAAACGGAATTGCCATCCAAATTTGGCGTCCACGATCCACTCTCCTTTTAACCTGAGAGTTTCACCGGGATTAGGGCCCGGGAGATTACCCACGATAGTGATCAGTTCACGGCCATTATCAGACTGAATTCTGGCCACCGTGAAATTATTCTCCTCGTTGAAATAGACTATCCGTTCGAGGACACCTTCTATTGTAATGCTGCTTGTCATCATCCTCTCTCTGAAAGAAACTTCCCTTGCTATCATTTATCTTACTATATCAGACTACGCCTATCATTTATCCTTTCACAGTTGAAGTTAAATCTTGTATATTGTATCTCAGAAAGAAAGACGACCTGCCGAGGTTTCTAAATATCAGACAACAACACCGCATTTTGTTAGTATTTTGTGAGAATAGAAGGCTGGCCTGTTACCTTCTTGTGAAGAGGCGGATGCTAAGATATCAATACTTGAGTCAAGGGTTTCGCCTCCCGCGACAATAGCTCAGAAAGGTTAGTTGCAAATAGAAAAGGCCGGCAGCCTGTCTTCTGCCGGCCTTTTCTATTTGTACGCTTGGATGATAACCTGGTATGAAAACCCGCTGAAGGCATAAAAACACGGCCTGTTGGGTAGGTTTTTGGGGAAGATCAAAAAAAATTGGCTGGGGGTGGAGGATTCGAACCTCCGCACGCGGAGTCAGAGTCCGCTGTCCTACCGCTAGACT
>CAITCX010000238.1 GCA_903890885.1 uncultured Dehalococcoidia bacterium | reverse complement strand
CTTGTCCAGGGAAGCCCGGTTTTCCTTCATGAACCGGGTCACCATTTCGGACCATTCGGCACGGAGTTTAAGGAAGGCCATCTGTAGTTCTTCCGGGCACTGGCCCCATTCCAAACTAATGGATTGCTCTGGGTATGGCGGAATAGGGCCACATGATACTGACACCTTGTCTCACTAGTGTCCGGTTAATTTCCGAACAAATTCAACTGGTTCCCAGCACTAACTGCTTCATTAGGTTGCTTAAGAGCTTCGGAAACAAGTGATATGATTGGCTTTTTCTCGAATATGTTGACCTCCAGAATTTGTAACAAGGTGTAGAGCGAGCACTCAACTCTGAGTCGCTTTTTGGCAATGGCCACAAGCAGATAAACGCACAGCGCGACCCATATCTGGCTCTTCACTGCGTTCACGGAGGTGCCATAAAACGACTTGATCCGCAGATGTTGCTTGATCCACTTGAAAAAAAGCTCTACTCCCCAGCGCTGTTTGTAAATGTCGGCAACCGTCTTTGCCGGGATGTCAAAATTGTTCGTGAGAAACACTAGATGTTTCTTTCGTTCTTTGTCAACATAACTGACTCGGCGCAACCGCTCCGGGTATGCCTTTTTGGATTTCTGCGTTGCCAGGGCAACCACCTGGTCAGCCCTGATGCCTGCCTCTTTATCTTTCGGCGAGGAGTAAAGCCGCTTAAATTTCAAGTTCTCTTTTGCCCGAATGACGAAGAAGGCGCCCTGTTTATGTATGGCGTACAACCGGGCGAAGTCGACATAGCCGCGATCCATCGTGTAGATGGCGTCTTCGCTGACCGGCATCTCATCGAGCATCCTGACATCATGGATCTTACCGGTTGTAACAGCGACAAACGTCGGAATTGAGCCTCGCAGGTCAATTAGTGTGTGCATCTTAACTGCCGCCTTCGTTCTCCGAAATTCGGCCCATGGAAACAGGGAGAGGCACAGATCGAGTGTTGTTGAATCGAAGGCATACAGAGGCTGCTTCAACTCGATAGCAAGAGGCTCATCCCGATAAAGCCCTTGAGCGATGCCAATGAGCACGTGACCGAAGTCCTGGAAGATGCGGTAATCGCGCCGTTCATTTGCATCCGCAAGAGTCGTTCGGGAAACTGACCCGCGAAATCCGACATGGTAGAGTTTGTCCCGATGAGAATTCAGGCATGTTTCAATGTCCCGCAAACTTTCGCGCCCCGAAAGCTGGGCGTATGCCAGACAAAGGAACTGATCGAACGTGGTAAAGGATTTGGCCCAATGCTCCCCTCGATAGCGACGAACGCAGAGATTAAAGTCATGCCGGGGGAGAAACTGAAGCAATTGCCTGAAAACGTTTTTGCCGGAATTCATGGATACCCTCCTAAAGTACTGGGAAGGGTACCACCAGTCGAAATTCAAATCGAAAACGAAAAATTATGTCAAAGAACAATAGGAATCCACTAGTTACAGCTAAAGATCAAAATTTTACCGGACAGTAGTGAGTTTTTGATCACCTGCGTAAAATACATTTGATTCTTACGAGCCTATTCTGAGAGATCATCTCTCAGATTGTTACCTTTCTCAAGTGCAAATATTACCGAATAACTTAAGAGACTCCCATATCCGTCATCCCGGCAAAGCTTTTGAGCCGGGATCCATTTCAGATTTTGCGCAAATAGTAGAAGGATGATTTAGCGTGTAAAATTCAAATATTTTTCGCTAGTATTATTTTAATATTCTGCATGTTATTCTGTTGACTTCGACTCACGATCCTTGTAAAGATCCACTCGCACAAATTATTCATTGTTGCACCTCCCCTCTATTTTTAACT
>CAITCX010000237.1 GCA_903890885.1 uncultured Dehalococcoidia bacterium | reverse complement strand
TCTGTCACATCTTATAACTATTTTAAATGCGACGGCGTAGAATCGGCACATGGGCGTGCTCCAGCTGTTGCAACTGCAATTAAACGCTGTCGTCCAGATTTATTTCCTTTTACTATACGGGTGACGGTGACCTTGCAGCTATCGGTACGGCTGAAACGGTACACGCCTGCGCCAGGGCTGAGAATATCGTAATCTTTTTCGTTAACAACGCGATCTATGGAATGACAGGTGGTCAAATGGCGCCGACCACTTTGGTTGGTATGAATTCTACCTCTACACCCGGCGGACGTAAAGCTGCCTCATCTGGATATCCTATCAGGGTCTGCGAAATGTTGGCGACGCTGGATGGCCCGGCTTTTATAACCAGAGTGTCTTTACATAATCCAGCCTGTGTCCGTAATGCCAGGAGGGCTATCGAATTAGCTTTCAGAACGCAGATGGCAGGATTGGGATTATCTTTAGTAGAGATACTTTCACCTTGCCCGGTTAACTGGAAAATGGATCCAGTAAATGCCTTGAAGTTTATTTCCGAACAGATGGTGCAGCAATATCCTTTAGGCGATTATAAAATGATTGATGCGGTAAAAGATTTGCAAAAAGGAGCTGGCAAATGCACGCCGAAATAGTTATTTCGGGTACAGGAGGGCAGGGCGTGCTGGTAATTGGCCGCTTGTTAGCAGAGGCCGGTTTCTTAGAAGGTCGGGAAGTCGTATGGCTACCCACCTATGGGGCAGAGAAGCGGGGAGGAATGGTGTCCTGTAGTGTGACTATTTCAGATGAGAAAATTGGTGCCCTGGTCATTACCCGTCCGACTATCGGGATAGCCATGAACCAGGCGGCAGCTGGAAAATTGGAACGGAGCATTAAACCGGGCGGTTGGCTGGTAGTAAATCAAGCTAAAACCATATTTACAATAACCCGTAAGGACATTAATTTATTAGATGTGCCGGCTAACCAGATAGCGCTGAACATGGGGGGAGATGCACCTGCTAATATTATTATGATGGGCGCATTATTGGCAGTTAATCCTGTGGTCTCCCTGGGAGGCGTCATCAAGGTTTTAGAGCAGCTATTTGGAAACAATATGAAGGCTTTAGAGATGAATAAACAGGCATTGATAAAAGGAGCTGCAGGACCACAGTAATTAGTCTAGCCAGGCAAAACCGGAGCATTCAGCAGGGAATAATTATATTAAGCGCTGTAAAAATGTTATAGTAATAGAAGTTAGAGGGGTTTTTAATCTCGGATATTAGGGTATTATAAATTAAAGAATAAAGACAAAACAGGGAGGTTGTGTTAATGGGTGCAATGTACGATAAATTGAAAAAGATAATTGTCGATCAATTAGGTGTGGAAGAAGCCAAGGTCGTACCGACTGCCAAGTTTGCGGAGGACCTGGATGCCGATTCTCTGGACCTGGTGGAGTTGATAATGTCTCTCGAAGAGAAGTTCAGTACTCCGGAACATAAAGTAGAAATCCCGGATTCGGATGCTGAAAAGATTCTTACAGTGCAAGACGCGATGGATTATTTAACCAGGGCAGGAGTTAAAGACGCTTAAAAAGAGTCGCTAATAAGAGTAAGATGTAAGAGGGGCTGGAGTTGAAACGACTCAGGCCCCTCTCTTCTTTGATAGGGAGTTTTTATAGATGAAAGAGTTAGTGAAAGAAATATAATGTATATCTAGAACTTTTTATAAACAGTTATTAAGGATCTGAAAGGAAAAGATTTTGGACAAGTCGATAGCGGCCATCAATTCAGCTTTGAGAGAAAGTTTATCCAGATACAATAAAGTACGCGTGGAGGCGATGTGGCGGAGTCCTTCAAGCGTGTTGTTACCTCTTTATGTGAAAGACGACCAGCATTTTCTGGTGTTCACCAGGCGCTCGTTATTGGTGCATCATCACAAAGGCGAGATATCTTTTCCGGGGGGAGGGTATATCAAATCTGACGGGAGTTTGCGTCAGACCGCTCTTCGGGAGAGCTTTGAAGAGATTGGATTGGAGCCGCGTGATGTAGATATTTTAGGCGAACTAGATGATACAGCGACTCAGGGTTCAGGTTTCGTTATTACCCCTTTTGTGGGATTGATCCCTTCCGACTACCCTTTTAAGCTCAATAGCTTTGAAATTGGAGAGTTAATTCCTATCCCTGTAAAGGCTTTGCTGCCTGAGGTTAGGCACCCGTCTGAATCTGATGTTATTGACGATTACATGCTCATACCAGATGTGTTTACATATCAAGATAAGAGAGTTACCGGGGCCACTGGCCGTATTTTGAAGCAGTTCCTCTATTTTTACTCACAGGCAGTTATATTACTTCCCTAATACCTGCAGCTAATGAAACTAAGGTAGAGTAATATCAAGATTGACAAACAATATTAAAGGACTTAATATTTAATTATTAAGTTTGTTTTATTGCTATAGCGGAATTATGAAAAGATTTGAAGTTAAGAGAGGCTAAATATGGCCGGGAAAGATTACTACAGTTTATTAGGAGTTAGTCGTAGTGCTGCCGATAAGGACATAAAGGCGAACTACCGCCGCCTGGCCCGGCAATATCACCCTGATGTGAATCCAGGAAACAAAGGTGCCGAACAACATTTTAAAGAAATTAATCAGGCGTACGATGTGCTTTCTGATCCAGAAAAGCGTAAGAAGTACGATCAGTACGGAGAGCAATGGCAGTACGGAGATCAGGCTGCAGAGTCGGCACGCCAACAGCATCAACAGTATCAACAACAGTATCAACAGCAGCAACAGAGAGGTGGCTTTAGGTTTACTCAACAGCCTGAAAGTGGACAATCTGGTGGTTTTGAAGAGGCAGATCTGGAGGGCATTTTCGGTGATTTGTTGGGCGGCAGGATGGGTGGAAGCGGCCGCCGGGTTAACCGCAGTCGGCAAGGAGAGGATGTTGAATACAAGATTGAGTTGACTTTGGATGAAGCGTTCAAGGGCACTATGCGCAATATTTCTTTACAATCAGAAACGGCTTGCGTGGCCTGCAAAGGGAGTGGTCGAGTTCGAGGCTTGCCCTGTTCAGTCTGTCGGGGGGCTGGTTCCGTGCCTCAATCAAAACGACTGGAAGTCAAAATTCCAGCCGGTGTTGAAGACGGCTCGCGTGTTCGCATAGCCGGCAAGGGAGGGG
>CAITCX010000236.1 GCA_903890885.1 uncultured Dehalococcoidia bacterium | reverse complement strand
CCACCTGAGATGTCTCTGGCCTGCAGGATGGCCAGTTCGCTTCTGCGCAGTCCGCTCTTTAAAGCCTGGTCAAATAACAGCAGGTCCCGGGGTATTGTGGTTTTGTGGGATCTTTTATTGCCCATTTCAGCCCGGACGCGCTCTGTCTCTTCGTCTTCAACATACCTGGGCATGCTCTTGGGGATTTTGATTTTCAGATAGAACCGATGCGATGGTGGGTGGTAATGGGCTCGAACCAATGACCTCTGCGATGTCAACGCAGTGCTCTAACCAACTGAGCTAACCACCCGTAGACCTTGCTAATTCTACTAAAAGGCACTGCTTACGTCAAGCTGAGTCACGAATTTCAAAATCATTCAGCAATCACCTTTTCCTCCTTTTTTGCAGGGGAATTGGCCTGGCTTCTCCAGGTAAGGTATAATACAAGAGAGAGGTTGAAATAAACGACGAACTATGAAAGGATTTTTACGTGAATTGGCGATTACCCTGGTTTTGGCTATGGTCGTATTTTTAATATTGCAGACTACTATCCAGAGCAGCATCGTTGAGGGGTCATCCATGTTGCCCGGTCTGGAGAACGGTCAAAGGTTGATCGTGGCGAAGGCTGTATATCATTTCCGTCAACCTCAGCGCGGCGAAATTATCATTGTCCACCCGCCGATCGCTCCCTCCAAGCAGTGGGTCAAGCGGGTTATCGGACTGCCGGGTGATACGGTAGAAGTAAAAAATCACACTGTCTATGTTAACAATATAGCCCTGGACGAGCCTTATATTAACGAAAAGCCCAACTATACGATGGCACCTTACACTGTTGAAGAAGGTAACTATTTCGTGATGGGAGACAACCGCAACAACAGCACCGATTCTCATCTGCGCTGGACCGTTCCGGAGGAAAACATCGTGGGTGAAGTCTGGCTGCGTTTATGGCCTCTTGACACGTGGGGGCTGATTCACGGTTATCCGCTGGAGCTGGAGCTAAAATAAGAGTCCCTTCGAATTTCCATTCAGGAGCGTTTAAATGTCTCTGACTGCCCAACAGCTTTTCGAGAATTCCGGTGCCGTTTTAAACGGCCACTTTCTGCTTACTTCGGGGTTGCACTCGCCCGTCTACTGGGAAAAATTCCAGGTGCTTCAGTATCCTGAATACACCCAGCAGTTGTGCGGAATGATCGCAGAGCGTTTCCGTGATCTTAAAATCCAGGTGGTTGCAGGCCCAACCACGGGTGGCGTGATCCTGGCCTACGACGTAGCCCGCCAGTTGGGCGTGCGCGGTATTTTTGCAGAGAAAGCCGAAGGCAGTTCTGCCCGGGCTTTCCGTCGCGGCTTTACTATTTCTCCAGGTGAAAGAGTGCTACTGGTCGACGATATTCTGACTACCGGCGGTTCGATCCAGGAAACCATCACTCCCATCAAGCAGGCGGGCGGTAATCTGGTGGGAATCGGGGTTCTGGTGGATCGCTCCACCCAAAAGCTGGATTTTGGGGTGCCGCTTTTCAGTTGTGTGCGTTCGGAAACGGTGGCTTATAAACCTGAAGAGTGTCCGCTTTGCCAGGCTGGTATACCTCTGACCAAACGGGGCAGCAGCTAGCTTCGCCCGAACTCCTTTTCAAGCTGGGCCATAGTCAACCTGATCATGGTAGGACGCCCGTGCGGGCAACTGTTGGGCAGAGCCGTCTGTTCAAGCTGCCTGATCAGTTCTCTCATCTCAAAGTCGCTTAAAACCTGCCCTGCGCGGATGGCGCTGTGACAGGCCAGTCTATTCAATAAATTCTCGGACCAGTCTCCGGTCTGTGCATCCAGTATTTCGTGCAGCACGGCCTGCCAGTCCCTGTCTTTTAATACCCCCGGGACGGCTTGCACCAGGAAGGTTCGCTCTCCGAAAGGCTGCACCTGGAAGCCGAATTCAGCCAGCAGCGGCAGATGAGTTTCCAGCATAGCGGCCTGGCTAGGGCTTAATTCCACGACAGCCGGTTCCAGCAGCCCCTGCACTTCCACCTTATGCTCGGCCCGCTCCCGTACGATCTTTTCCAGCATAATGCGCTCGTGGACCGCGTGCTGGTCCAGTAAATACAGGCCGTCCGGGCCTTCGGCTGCGATGTAATTGCGGGCCAGCTGGCCCAGTACCCTCAAAAGAGGTAATGTCATCAAAGGCGTGGGCTGTGATGCCGAAGTGACAAGTGATGGCAAATTTATAGCGGAATGGCCGCCGGCCGGATAAGGCGGCACATAGTTAATGGGGACCGCCGGTACATTGAAAGTGCGCTGGACCTCCTCCACCTGGGGCACCGGGGCAGTGCGCATCAGGGTGGCCCTGACCGCTTTCTGCACGGCTGAGAAGACCCCTCTTTCGTCCTGGAATTTGATTTCAGTCTTGGCCGGATGCACATTGACATCGATGCTCGAGGGCGGAAGTTTGATATTGATAACCGCTACGGGATGCTTGCCCTGCATCAGCAAGCCTGAATAAGCTTCTTCCACTGCAAAACTCAGGCTGCGGCTGTTCACCCAGCGCCGGTTCACAAAAAAACTCAGGTAGTTGCGGCTGGAGCGCACCAGTTGTGGTGATCCCACCAGTCCGCTCACCTGGATTGCCGCACCACCGTTGGAGTATCCCTCGGACTGGGTTTTCATTTCCAGCATATTCTGGGCGGCTTCCAGCCCCAGGACCGCCATCAGGCTGTCCAGCAGTTTGCCGCTGCCGGGGCTCTTGAGTGTGGTTTTACCGTCATTGATCAGGGTAAAGCGCACCTCGGGATAGGCCAGGGTGTATTGACTAACCACCTCGGCAATTCTGGCAGCTTCCGCCGAAGGCGACTTTAAGAATTTCAACCGGGCCGGAATTTTTCT
>CAITCX010000235.1 GCA_903890885.1 uncultured Dehalococcoidia bacterium | reverse complement strand
GGTAAATAATCCGGTTCAGCCCTCTTAGAAGGAGTATGAAATTACAACGTAATATGATTCCCGGTTAAACTCAGCCGGTTAGTGGAAATTTCTGGAGTGCCACCCGGGCGGCTTCCATCTCAGCCAGTTTTTTGCTTTTGCCGACACCCCGACCTAGCGACTCATCGCCTGCCCAAACCTCTGCGGTGAATTGTCTGTCATGGACCGGTCCCACGGCCTGTATCAAAGTGTAGCTGGGGGAGATCTGCCGCCGGGCTTGCAGGATTTCCTGTAATTTAGACTTGTAGTCCGTACCTGCCCTGCGGTGTGCCTGTAAGTATATCTCGGGACCGAAAAGGCCCAGGATGAAGCTTCTGGCGCGTTCCAGACCCTGATCCAGGTAGATAGCGGCGATCAAAGATTCAAAGGCTCCGGCCAGATTGGCGGCTTTGTCACGCCCTCCACTTGCCGCTTCTCCAAGGCCCATAGAGAGGTAATTTCCCAAATTGATTTTTCGAGCCAGATTAGCCAGTGTTTCACCGCGTATCAATGCCACCCGCAAAGGGCTAAGTTCACCTTCAGGCGAATCAGGAAAATCCTGGTAAAGTTTCTCAGCGATAACCATTCCTAAAATGGAGTCGCCCAAAAACTCCAGGCGTTCGTTGCACTCCACCTTCAGACCGGGGTTTTCATTGAGGTAGGAACTATGAATGAGAGCCACTTTAAGGTGAGCCTGGTGGTGGAACCTGATGCCCAGTTTTTGTTCAAATTCTGCCAGATTGGCCATTTAAAACCCCTCACCCAAATACTCTCCGATACCCTAATGGGAACCCGCTATCCTAATGGCTGCGGCGAGTAAAGGTAACGGCGAGGAAAGGGAAGAACCATTATTATTTTACGCTTGCCAGGGCTTTTTGAAACCCATTCATCGCGCCTTCCAGGGTCTTATCTTCAACGCAAAAGGAAATTCTGAAGTAGCCGGGGGCCTGAAATTCGCCGCCGGGTACCGCCAGTATTAAGTGTTTCTTCAATTCACTCACGAAAGCCGCATCATCTTTGAGGGGGCTTTTCACCAGCATGAAAAAGCCGCCAGCCGGTTTGACGACCTTGTAGCCCATTCCAACCAATTTGCCGAATAAATAATTACGTTTACGCTGGTAATCTTTCAGATACATCGAAGTGTCCGGCAAACGACGTATCACGTTTTGCATCAAGGCAGGGCAGTTAACAAATCCCAGGGTACGGTTAGCGTAAACCAGGGCGCCGAAGACGTCTTTACCATCCTGGCAATCCGGATGGACAACGGCATAGCCAATCCGTTCACCAGAAATACTGAGTTCGCCTGAGTATGAAGTCAGAGCGATGGTGTTGGCATAATAATTTAAAAGGCGAGGACATTTTACACCATCAAAGACCAGTCGGCAGTAAGTATCGTCACTTATGGCATAAATGGTGGTCTGGTATTCTGCTCCTTTGCGGGTGAGGACATCCGATATCCCTTTAAGAGTTTCCTGGCTGCAGATCAACCCGGTGGGGTTATTGGGTGAGTTGATGATCACTGCTTTGGTTTTTGGGGTGACGGCTGTTTCCATGGCTTTTAAATCGGGGGCGAAATCCGGACCGGCCGGAATAATTTTACATATGCCGCCATAGTTCTCAACATAAGGGGCGTATTCAGGATAAAATGGGGCGAAAGAAATCAGTTCCTCGCCGGGATTAAAAAGGCCTCTGAAAACTACGTTCAGAGCACCGCTGGAGCCGCAGGTCATAATGACTTCGTCCTTGCTGAAATTGAGCCCGGTCTCCCGTTTCAGTTGCTCGGCCACCATCACCCTGTTAGCAGAATAGCCGGCATTTTCCATATAGCGGTGCGTTCCAGACTGCCGGGCATCCACAAAAGTTTGCAATTCTTTTACAAATTCCGGTGGAGGTTCCAGAACGGGGTTACTAACAGAAAGGTCGAAAATCTTTTCAGGGCCATACTGGTTCTGCAAGGTCAGGCTTTCCGCGGCTAATCTGGAGGCATAAGTTGGAGAGGTTATTCCTTTTTGGATTTTATCGGCTATCGGCATCTAGTTTTCCCTTCCAGTAAATATTAGCTGCTAATTAAATTAGCTTTGAGACTCCCATTATTATATCACAAGCCGAGATCTCTCTAATAAACCAAAAAGCCAATAACAAAAAAGGGATAATCAAAGGGGGGTCCTGGAAGAAGGACCACAGGACAGGCAGAGGGCAATAACCGAAATATGCGGGTTTTAAAGTCAATCATCAAGCCCAGACGCGTATCTGGTTCTTGCCGTGCTTCTTAACCTCATACATGGCCTTATCGGCCTTGCTCATAATTTTTTCGATGGTAACGCCATGGGTGGGGTAGCTGGCAATGCCAATGCTGACGCTGATAGAGATCATATCACCTTTAATGTCTATCTTGCGGGAGTTGGCCTCGGTGAGTATCTTCTGGGCCAGTACTAAAGCCTGAGAGCTATCTGATTCAGAAGCCAACAAAACGAACTCGTCTCCGCCTATACGGGACGGGATATCCGTTTTCCGGCAAGAGTTTTGAAGTATTGATCCGAATTCTTTCAATATGGTGTCACCATTGTTGTGGCCGTAGCGGTCGTTAATGGTTTTCAGGTTATCAATATCCATATTGATGATTGAAAAGGAGGAATTATTGCGATTGGCACGCGATAACTCGCGGGCCATCTCTTCCTTTAAGTAGCGGAGGTTGTAAACTCCTGTCATTGCGTCAGTAAAGGCCATCCCCACAGTTTTTTCAAAAAGCAGGGCGTTGTCCAGGGCTATTCCCAGCTGGCCGGCCAGTAATTCAAACAGCTGGGTATCTTCTTCGAGAGAACGGCTTTGTTCATGGCTGCCTACGCAGATAACACCCTGGATTTTGTCCCGGGCATAAACTGGTATAGAACACAAAGACCAGAGATCGTGCCTCTGCAATATCATCGGATCAAATCTGGGGTCGAAATAATTAGGGCTAAGCACCAGGGAGAGACCGCTGACTGCGACACGTCCGATAAAGCCCTTCCCGACCTTTAGTTTAGCGATCCTTTTAGCGAAAACATTGGAAAAACCGCGCTGTGAGATAAGATCAAGGCTGATGTTATCTTCCTGAATCAAGAAAACCGCCGCCGGCCTATCCGGCAGCATCTCGTAAAAATTATCCAGGAAATTATCCACAATATTTCTGGGGTTTAACGACTGTCCGACTTTTGACCCCACTTTTAACAGTAGTTCGTTCTGCCTGGCATGATGCCAGGATAGCTCTTCAGCGATTTTCCATTCAGTGATGTCCATCCAGTTACCCAGAATCTGGTTCTTACCTTTATGAGCTATCAACATCAATCTTTCGGATACCCAGGCAGTTTCCATATCCTTCCTGATAATGGTGAATTCAGTGGGGGCATTAGGCCGTTTATCAGTAACGTTAAGGATATTGTTTTGGGCTTGTTCCTTAAATTCCGGGTTGATCAGGTCAAAACGGTTCATCGTCATCAATTCATCAGAGCTATAACCAGTGATTTCTTCCATGACCTGGTTTTGAAAAGTAAAACGACCGTCCTCAAGGAGAAATATGGCTGAAGCCGCTGTTTCAATCATGCCCCTGGAGAGTTCCATGCTTTCCTGACGGTCTCTTTCGGCTTTTTTTCGTTCCGATATGTCTTGAATAATGCCAACTGAACCCAACACGCTTCCATCAGGCCTGCTGAGAACGCCGATGGACAGGTCGACCTCAATGATCTTCCCGTCTTTGGCAACAATTTTGGTTTCTATCTGGCAATTAATACCCTTTTGACGAATATGGGCGGCCCGTATTTTGGTCCACTCCTCGGCTGGGTACAACTCTGCGACTGGTTTTAAGAACAATTCATCCGGACCCAAACCCAGCAAGGTTTCGGCGCACTTATTCCAGACCACAATACTTTCGTTGGCATCTGTGACGGTTATGGCAAGGGCGGAACTATCAAAAATAGTCCGGTAATTTTCTTCGGTCAGCAGAATTGAACGCATGTCCTTTGAATCGCTATTATCAACGTCGTTTTGTAGAGATGACTTCATTTTCAATCCTTAAACAATAATTACTGACCTGTACAAACACATAGCCTTTTTTATCTTATAAGACTATGTGGCAGCAGGCAATGACGCCAGGTACCATAAAAAATGATGATTTCTTCCCTATGAATTGATGGTTATATTATTTAGAATATTTTCAGTCGTTCCCTATATTTGTGATGATTTTGTTAGGTTATTCCGGGACTTTGTAACATTCGTGAGAGACTAAAGTACTATTGTGTTAAGACATCGGAAAAAACGGTGAGAGTTAAGAAGTTCAGGATATGCGGTTTAAGGACATTGGATACTAAAAGGCGGGAGAATATGAGTCAACCAATTATTCAGGATATTTGCATATACGGAAGAGAAGGTCTAGAGGCAGCTGACCAAGCGGGTCAATTGAGGTCTATGCCGACGCCAAGTGATATTAGAATAGGGTCTCTGCCGGTGGCTGAAAACAATCAATCAGAACCTTTGGATATTCAGAATATAAACAAGGTTTTTGAGGATTTCGTGAGAGCCATGGGTCAAATGATGGAAGTTCGTGACCCATATACGGTTTATCATCAATCCAGAGTATCCCTGATTTGTGTAGCAATCGCCAGATTGATGGACCTGCCGTCTTTCAAGATAAAAGGACTGGAACTGGCGGCACTGGTCCATGACGTTGGTAAACTGGCTATTCCCAGCGAGATTCTCACCAAACCGGGCCAATTGACCCAGTATGAATTTGATTTAATAAAAACTCATCCAAAGGTGGGTTACGATATTATAAAAGGCATTGAGTTTCCGTGGCCGGTGGCCAAAACTATGCTGCAGCATCACGAGCGGATGAATGGGTCCGGCTATCCCGGCGGAATTTCCGACCAGGATATTTTGATAGAGGCCCGTATTCTAGGTGTGGCAGATGTAATAGAGGCCATGTCCTCAAACCGACCTTACCGTCCCGCCAAGGGCATCAGCCTGGCTCTGGAGGAAATCTGCGTGAACAAACACCGGCTCTACGATGGGGATGTGGTCGACGCCTGCCTGGAGTATTTTGCAACATCAGGTTACAAGGCGTAATGACCTTGCAAACAATTTATCCAGGGCTTTCAACGGCTTTTCTGAGAGCCAGTAAATTGGTATGTGGAACATCCAGCGGATAGGTACAACCGGGAGCAACTATCAGCCTTTTTCCATTCATTTGCCGGATAGCATCGATAACCTGCACTTTTACGTCAACCGGACTGCCAAATCTCAGGGTTTGATATTGCTCGATGCCTCCCATAAGAATACCGCGGAAAAGTTGGCTTCCCTGTGTTAAATCAAAGGGGGTCGTGCGGTCGTGCCAGTTGATAACTTGTACGGGGTAATCCGCTAATTGGGCAAGCATAGGGTGCTGCCCGTGAAGATGCAGGATGTTTAACCAGCCGTTTTTAGCAGCCTGCAGAACAGCCAGGTCACCAGGACGACCAAAACGTTGATATTCCGGTTGATTCATTAATTCAAAGCTGGCAAAACGGGTAGAAAGAAAGATGCCATCGGCTCCAGCATCAAGGGCTGCCCGGGCGAATGTGGCGCCTGTTTCCGCCAGGGCCTTGAGAGCCGGTTCCACCTGCTCGGGGTAACCCCGTAAATGGGCCAGAAAGGTTTCATCCCCGGCCAGATATGCAGCAACTGAAAGAGGGTTAAACATAGTGACAACAAGCGGGGTTTCTGTTTCTTTCTGTTTTACAACCATGCGAAGCGCTTCCAGGTGCCAGCCATAAGTTCCCAGGTTTATATCCAGGGGTTTAATACGGGCCCAATCGGAGACATTTTTTATCACGTACTCCTGGTAAACACGATCTCCTATCAAACTGCCCTGATAATTATGCTTAACGCCATAGTCTGTCACAGTATAGGTTGACGATACAGGCAATTTAATGAAATCCAAATCATAGCCTTGCTGAAAATCCAGGGCTGCAGCGGCCAGAGATTCAGGATACTGGTCGTCGCCTGGCCAGTGCCTCCAAAATGCTACAGGCAGGCGGTCAAGCGGTTTTCCGGCCAGGACCGACAGCAAACGTTCACGTTTCGACATCAGGGCCATACCAAAACTCCTGCGAATTCAGCCTTTTTTATAACTCCATTCTACTACATATTAAACTGTAAATATTGTATGATAATTCCAGTTGTTTTTGAGCTCAGTTCAAAGGCAAAACATAATCGCGGCCGGATCGATGTCCAGGCTGACCACAGTATTTTAGAAGTGGAAGGGTGATTTATGCGGAAAAAAATACTATTTATCATTACGGCTACAGTTCTGATTGTCGTGATAGGAATCGTGCTGGTCATCAGTCAAAAAGGAGATATCAATATGGCAATAACATCTCAGCAGGCTGCTGATCTGATCCAAAAGAATCAAAATAACCCGGAATTTGTAATCCTGGATGTCCGGACCGCGCAGGAATATCAGAGCGGATTTATAGCCGGGGCAGTAAATATTGATTTTTATGCCGCTGATTTTAAGACCAGGATAAATGAACTGGATAAAAACAAAATATACCTGGTCTACTGTCGCACGGCCAACCGCAGCGGGCAGACTGCTACCATCATGAAAAGTCTCAAATTCAAGGAAGTTTACGATCTTTCAGGCGGTGTGGTGGCCTGGTCGCAAAAGGGTTTTACCCTGGTAAAACCCTGATGAAGGCCTGGCAGGAAGGAAAAACGAGTTGTGAAATTGACAACCTCTTTAAGCCTGTCCTATGCTGGAATAGAAGAAAGGTCTGAAAAAGAGAGGAGACAGATATGATCGGGTTTGATTTAAGCGAACACCAGGAGCAGATAAAAGCGGAAGCGGCTGAATTTGCTGCCAAATATATTACTCCACGCGCGGCTGAGATAGACAAAACGGACGAGTCCCCGGTGGACATATGGCAGGCCATGAGTAAAGCACCTTTTCAATACACTGGCATGAACATACCCGCGGCTTACAAGGGACAACCGCGCCCGATTTTAGACCAGTTGATAATAATCGAGGAAATCACGGCTGTAGGCAAGAGCCCGGTAAGCACCATACTATTGCAAATCACCGGACTGGGCACGGCAACAGTGGTTAATAACGCCTCAGAGGCGTTAAAGAAGAAATATCTGCCGGTGGTAGCCAGCGGCCAGAAAATGGGCGCTTACGGGTTAACTGAGCCCGGCACCGGTTCTGACGCGGCCGCATTAAAATGCAAGGCTCGCAGAGACGGGGATGTTTATGTGATAGACGGCCGTAAACGCTACATCAGTTTTGCGCATGAATCAGCTTATATCATAGTGTTTGCGCAAACTGAAAGCACCGGAGAAAACCGGGGTATCAGCGCTTTTATTGTTCCTGCGGCAACTCCCGGTTTCAGGGTGGTTGAGCGGGTGTCCTGCATGGGGTTAAAGGGGCACCAGGATGAGGAGTTAGAGTTTAAAGCCTGCCGTATACCGGCAGAAAACCTGATCGGTGAAGAGGGCAAAGGTCTTAGCTATGCTCTGCGCTCACTTGACCAAACCCGAACAACTCTGAATGCAGGGTTCATCGGCCTGGCGAGGGCTTGTGTAGAAGAGTCGGTGTCATACGCTAAAGCCCGGAAGACCTTTGGTAAAGAATTGTATCACCGCCAGTCGCTAAGCTTTCCGCTGGCTGAAGTGGCCGCCAAAATAGACGCAGCCAGGCTTATGAATTTCAAGGCTGGCTGGCTGCATGACAGGGGAGAAAAGCACACTGTAGAGACTGCCAAGGCCAAGACCCTGGCTACCAGGGTTATGCTGGAAGCAGTGGATCTGGCCGTGGAAATCCACGGAGGATTCGGCTGCACTACCCGGCATATCGTGGAGCGCTATTATCGCGACGCCCGCATCTGGTCTTTTGCCCAGGGGACACCAGAGATGATGGACTACCTTATTAGCCGTGACCTCTTCGGCAAATATGATTTGTAAGCCTTAACGACTTAAAGAGCATGCAACAACAAATTCATTTTTTCGACAATCTGAGATTTGCATAACGGTAAATACCCGAGTGTAGCTGTTTGTTGAATATTGTCCCTCTATTCCCGCCAACTCCAGAATATAATGAAGATAGATGGAAATATACATCAGGTTAGGCAGAAAGGAGAAAAAATGAGTTTGATAGAAGTTGGTAAAACTAACCAGGTTCCGCCCGGTGTTATGAAGCTCTTTCAGGTCGAAGGCAAAAAGATACTGGTAGTAAATGTCGAAGGGAAAATTTATGCCATCAATGGTGTTTGTACTCACCTGGGTGGAGATTTATCCAAAGGCCAACTGGAAGGTAAAATCATCACCTGCCCGAAACACGGCGCCAGGTTTGACGTCACTACCGGCGAGTCAGTTTCAGGTCCCAAGATGGCTTTCTTACAGTTTAAAACTAAGAATGAGACTATTTACGGGGTTAAGATCGAGGGTGAAAGTATTAAAATAGATATGCCTTAAGAGCACTCAACCGATTGTGAGAAAATTGATATATGTAAATAAACATAAAATGCGGGAATAATCCACCCGGCCAAGACTTAATGGATTAATAGAGGAGAAAGATTAATATGGAACACAGACACATGTATGGCGGGGCGGCTGCCGGTTTTGGAGGCGCATTCTGGTTCGCCGGTTGGTTATTCACCATCGCGTTCTCAAACCTGGTATGGTGGAAAATAATCCTGGGAATAGTAGTGTGGCCTTACTATCTGGGAATTACACTCAGGTAACAGTCTAGTTTTAAAAGCATGCCTTCAAGTCCTCTTGAGCGGTTTCGAATACCATCTTCAACTAGCGTGTATAGGAAAAGGCGATTTGCCCGTTTTTCTTACTCCCAGTTTCATCTTTGGCTAAATAGGATCGAATATAATCAACTTTGACCTGATCGGCCGATACGGTGACGTTAAGGAATCCTGAATTGGGGAGAAGGTCACCAGAAGTGTAAGACTGACTATTGTTGACCAGATAATTCGGGTCGGCCGGAACAGGAACTGTCTGATATACCACACCGTCAAGTTCCTGGCGGGCAAAGACATGATCATGTCCCTGGAAAAAGATGGTAACGCCGTATTTTGCCATTAACTGGTGGATAGGCATATCCCAGCCGGGGCGCATTTGAGCGAATTCCAAGACACCACTCTGATTCTTACCGCCCCATTCGTACAGACCGGCCATAACGGTAGATCCGCGTTCGGTGCCCAGGACATGATGCGAGAAGACAAATTTGTGTTTAGCTGTTGAAGTGGCTAGAGTCTGCTCAAACCATTTATATTGGGTTTCCCCCAGCGTGATATCCCACATGTTGCTGCGTTTATTACCGCCACCCACAGGATTATCTACCGCGACTGGAGAATGCCAGTAAAAATCAATGACCACAAAAAGAGCATCTCCCCAGGTCCAGGCATAGTAGTCCTTCAACGGACCTATGAAGGGTATGTTCTCGGTATCACCGCTATAAAATGCACCCGGAGCCGGCAGCGCGAAATACTGGCCGCGGGCTTTGCCTGCCAGGACAGCGGCGTTATTGGGCGTGCCATCCAGAAGGTACTTAGCCCCGGCTTCGTGATTGCCGTTGCCCAAAAACAGAGGACTACCTGTTACTCCCAGAAAACCGCGCTGGTTAGCGTAAACCTTGTTGACTGCTTCTTGACTCAGTTGATTGGTACCAATAATACTTTCAAAGCTAAAGTCATCACCCAGGGCAAAGTAGAAATCGGGATTGCGGGTTTTGACATTGTTCATCGTTTGCAGGTAGAGGTCGGCGTTGTACATCTGATTGATACGCTCAGGATGGGAATCTCCCTGGACAGCGAAGCTGAAGGTACTGCCGACTGCCCTCTGGGTGTGAAAGGTAGAATCAGTGCCAGCTGAATAATCAGTCTGTCCTGAAACCCGGTGGCAGACCCGGAAATAGTACTGGGTATCTTTTTCCAGTTTGGGAATGTCAATCTGCAGCGGTTGATCTTTTAGCAGGGTATTGACGCCCGTGTGCAAGCTAAAATTGCCCGCAGATTTACCATATTCAATATAAGCATCCGTGTCAGCGGAATTGAGTAGACTCAGTGCAATGGAATCTGCGGTAGGACTGCCGAGTATGATAGTGCCGGGGAAGGGACTATTCCCGGCAGTTTTGGGAACTGCGGGCAGCGCAGCGGAAGCAAGAGGAAGCTGTGGTGTAGATGTGATCTGTGCCGACGGCGCCTGAGGAGTGGCTGGTTTGGGTTGTTCGGTTTTAACCGCAGTTGCGGAACTGCTGCTGAAGGGACTTGAAGAGGGTGCGCCAGTACAGCCTGTGACCAAAATGGATAT
>CAITCX010000234.1 GCA_903890885.1 uncultured Dehalococcoidia bacterium | reverse complement strand
GGTTTCCTGTTTCTCTACCCCAAGTAAAGAATTAATGATGGATGACTTACCAACTCCGGAAGACCCCAGGAAAGCTACGGTGTGTTCTCTTATCAGATACTTCTTCAGTGCATCCAAACCAATATGTTCCCAGGCACTGACAGCGTAAATGGGGATGCCAACGGCGACAGCCTCTACACTCTTGATATAACTGTTGACATCCGGGCAAAGATCAACCTTGTTAAGAACAATAACCGGGGCAGCTCCACTATTCCAGGCCAGGGTGAGATAGCGCTCAATCCTTCTGAGATTTAGATTTCGGCCCCCATCCAGACCGCTCACAATAAAAACCGTATCGACATTAGCCGAGACAATTTGTTCCCTGGTCAAATCTCCCGCGACTTTCCTGGAAAACTGGCTCTTTCTGGGTAAAACGCCATGAATTATGGCCTTCTGCTCATGAACCAGGGGTTTAATGACTACCCAGTCGCCAACAGCTGGATATAGTTTTTCTTTTTCAAACAGATGATACATTTTGCCTGAAATTTTGGCAGTTAATTCACCATATTGGCTATAAACCTGAAAAGAGCCTTTCGACTCTGAAACAACCCTGGCAGGAACGGAATCGGGAATATTCAAGGTTTGAAAGTGTTTCTCAAAAAACGAGTCAAAGCCAAAGTCTTTTATATGCATTAAATGATAGTCATTCATATTACCAGTTTATAATTAATTTGAAATTTTCTAAAGCCTGATAGATAGCTGGTTTATATCTGTATTGCGGCCATTCCAGGGTTACGGTTGGATAATGTCGTTTACTTTCGCTATATTCCCAAATATAGTTTAAACAGATGAAACCAGGTCATGCTTCCTGGTTTTTCCATCTCAAGGCATACCAGATAATGAACAAAGTACAGGCAATTTCTATAGCAGCAAAAAAGGTATAAAAAGGAAGCGGCGTTTCGCTGAACAATGTCCAGCTAACCAGTGCAGTATGTATTATGCCGGCGATAATGTTGACAGCCCGATTTACACGGTACTTCAATACCCGGGATAAAAGAACCATCGCAATCGCAGTTTCCATCAATATGGCGAATCCCAAAACAGCCCCTCGAGTCATTGCCAGGGTTCCCGATTGTGCCTTAGGATCAAAAAATGATGTAAATATGTCCGCATAAATGTAGTTTAACAGTGCAAATATCCATAAAGTTGAAAGAATTACTTTCTTATCTTTCATGACAGGTGTCTTTTTGGTTGTATCGTTGTTTGCCATCTCAATACCTCCCAATCTTTATAGATTTGACCATTGTCAAAACAATAATACCAAATGTTACCATAACAGGCTAAAGCGAGAGGCCGCCGTCGAATTTATTACATAAGGTTTTCGAGTATTTCAACCACGCTTTGAACGCAGGGTTGGCAGGCCTTATGCAACAGGTCTTTTTCTATAAATTGCTTTTGGCCTTCCCCGGTGGTTAAATCCAGATTATTGATCAATTTCCGACAAACACAGGTGCCATGCTTCCCGGCGAACTGACCCATAAGCTCCCTGGTTTTGGTGTAAGTCAAATCCGTAGCTGCCCGCTCGTCCTTTTCACCCCTGCCATATCTGGTTCCCAGCACCATGATTCCCCCTGTGACAGCGCCGCAGGTTTCCCCTTTCAACCCCATACCACCTCCAAATCCACAGGCTATCTTCAAAGCAGTCTCCTTTTCAAAATGCAGGTCATCACAAAAAGCGTAAAACACTGACTGGGCACAATTATAACCTCCCAGAAGTTTCTCAACTGCAATCTCACTTTTTGCTTTCATATTGCATCCTTTCAGATCCAGTGACAATTATTACCACGGCAACTAAATAGTAGACAAATCACTTAGATTATGGCATAATATATTCATGGAGAAAAGAGACGCCAGAAAACTAAGTAGTGATGCGCAATACGAACTCAGGTGTTGTGGTATCAGGATGCTGAAGAGCG
>CAITCX010000233.1 GCA_903890885.1 uncultured Dehalococcoidia bacterium | reverse complement strand
TGCCAGTATCCTGATCTGCCGATTTTGATACCGGGCATAGGTGCTCAAGGTGGCGATGTTGCCGCCGCGGTGAAAAATGGGGTCAGTCCCCAGGGTGACAGGGCTATCATCAATTCCTCTCGCCAGATCATCTATGCCTCAAAATCGTCGGATTTCGCAGAAGCGGCCCGTAAGGCGGCTGTGAACTTAAGGGACCAGATCAATATGTACCGTTAATCAAATTAGGATATCAGGTTTGCTTTAAAGACAATAAAAAGTATTCAGGATTTGTATATACAATATGGTTCTTGATCTCAGGTTAGGTGATGTTTTACGGTTGAAGAAAGCCCATCCGTGCGGCGACAATCAATGGATTGTTGTTCGACTGGGAGCGGACATCGGACTGAAATGTCTTAAATGCCATCACAACCTGATGCTGGAACGGCCAGTATTGGAACGTCGTTTCAAAGCGTTTACATCAAGAGGAGAAGTAAATTAAAAGGTGTACCTTTTGGGAGTTGTTTGACACCGGTTAATAGGAGACAGTCATGGCTGGTAAAATGGCACTGGTGCAATTCGATAAATGCGACCCCTCCAAATGTAAGGACGGTGTATGTGCTGCGATGCAGGCCTGTAAACATAAGCTGATCAAGCAGGAAAAGGCTGCAGAAATACCGATGTTCTCACCGGGTTCCTGTACGGGATGTGGCGACTGCGTTCGCGCCTGCCTGCAAAAAGCCGTCCAGGTTTATCGCACCTGATTCTCCATTACATTCTTTGCGGCCGCAATAAAAACTGAAGTTTTAACTTCCGGTTCACGGATGACCTCCGCCAGCTTGAATGCCAGGCTTGCTTCCCCACCAGCCAACATCTCTTCCGCTATCGCCCCCAATCCGCTAGTCTTAGTTTTCCCTGCAGCTACTATCCCGCTCATTTCATTCACTAGCTCGCTGGCTTTTTCAATATTATTCAGGCTCACATGCAAAATCGCCAGTTTGCCAAGCGTAAAAAGTTTGGCTTTACTATCGACAACAGTCATACCAAGCTGATATACTATTTCAGTGATCCTCAGAGTTTTAGGGTTCTCTTCCAACCTGCGATACAGATCGGCGGATTCAAGAAGGCGCAAAATGCGGTACTGAACCTCTGGCAAGTCTCCGATAATCGTCTGATTCTTTTCCAGTAATTCGAGGGCAACTGAACGTTTATCGAGATTTATATAGCTTTCCGCCAGTTCCAGGACATCGTTTGCAGCCATATTCAAATCGTCACTATTCAAAATGGCATCTCGCGCTTTAAGCAGACAATCAGCTGCCTGCGTTTTCAAATCCATTTCAACATATGCTGCGGCCAGTTTCATCCAAAAATAAGGACGACTGGTTTCATCGATCCTTTCAACTTCGCTGCAAGCCTCTTGTATCAAGCCTGCTGCCTCGCTCCTTAACCCGATGCCGTTGTATATTTCTGCTATCTCGATTAGCCTTTCAGCTTTAAACCAAAAATCCTTGAAATTCCTGGCCGCTTGAACGGCCTTTGTTAAAGATACTGCCGAGTCCGCGGCATCATGCATGTCAGCTTGTATCTCGGCAATATTTATCAGTTCACAAACTGTGTCCACTCCGCTGGCGGGATCCAATACCAGCGGTTCAAGTTCAGACAAAATCAGCTTTGCTGCTTCAGTTAGGCTGGCGTCCAAATATTCGCTGGCAAGGCAATATAAAGCATTAATCTTTTGAGGCACGCTTTCAGCAGCTCGAGCAAGATAATAAGCCCGTTTAAATTGTTCTCCGGCTTGAACTTCCTGTCCCGCTTCTTTTAATAATCTGGACAACCAGGCTAATTGTTTTGCCTTCTCATCAGGATGTTTCAGCAAGTCAGCGGCTTTCAAAGCTTCTGAGATAATCTCAAATCCTCTAACTTTATTACCGGTTAATAACCAGGTTTCAGCTATTCCTGTGAGCGCCTGACACCTGGCTGCCGGTCTTTCTATAGTTGCGGCAGACGTATAAGCTTGCTCTAATATCCTTTCGATATGATCAGACAATCTTTTATCCTTAGAAAAAGTGGCAGGCCTACTTGCCGGTTGCTCTAACAGGCGGTTTCATGAATGACGACATTAAGAATATTCCAGACGTTATTCTGAAGCGTTCCATCTGGTTTTCCTGGTCTTGCGCAGGTTATTTTTGGCAGCGGCGGGATTGCCTGACTGGTCTCCGCGGTAATCAGGTGCGGTTATGTTAATGACCATGCTGATACGCGGGTCAACTAGACGCGAGCTAACACGCGGTTCGATCTCATCCAGAGAGTTACAGGTGGTAATCACCGTCGCCAAACGAGCATTATAACGGTAATTGATAACCTGATAGAGTTTTTCCTGAGCCCAGGGTGTGGTTTGGTGTTCGCCAAAATCGTCCAGAACCAGCAGCGACGCGGTTTTAACTGCTTCAAAAAGCTGGTCATAAGAGACTTTACTTTCAGGGTTAAAGGTTTTACGCAGATGATCGAGAAACTCCGGTACCACTACGAAAATAGCCGGCTTATGGGCTTCATAGCGGTAGTTGACAATTGCCGAAGCGAGGTGGGTCTTGCCGCAACCGTTGACCCCCTGAAAAACCAGCCAACCTTCCGGCGACTCGGCAAATTGGAGAGCCACCTGATAAGCCGAACCCAGGTTTTGCCGCTGTTCTAAAGGCAGATTAAAACGTTTGGAATCGAAAGCCTTAAAGGTCATATCCTTTTGCAGCTCAAAACCCTTCCCCCAGTCGTATTCGTGGAGGGCTGAAGCCTTTTGCTCGATTACATAGACCCGGCTAAAACGAGGACTGTTCAATCGGGTCCGAATTCTCTCGTCCAAATTATCAATGGGCGTGCTGGTGGTGACAACAGTCGGCAATTCATGAGAAAAACGGTAATTGAAAAGCTGATCCAGCTTTTCCTTAGCCCAGGCGGTACTGGCCTGCACACCCAGATCGTCCATTATTAATAACGGAGTATTACAGACTTTATCAAATAGCTCATCGTATGCCATCTCACTTCCCGGCGCAAAGGCCGACCGCAGATGGTCTAGAAGTTCAGGCACGGTCTGAAAGAACACGGATTGTCCCAGTTTGATGCGCTCATTAGCGATAGAGGCAGCCAAAAGGGTCTTACCGCTGCCACTGGGTCCTACCAGTATAAACCAGCCATGTGCGTCAGCAGCGAACTGTTTAGCCGCATCATAAGCCAGAGTAAAACGTTGCTGGCGTTCTGTATCCCCACTGATACCGCCTTTGAGGATGCTCTCAAAGGTATAACTGGCCAGAGCACCCAGGTTACTTAATTTTTGCAACCGAGCTGCCTGATCGTTTTCTGCCGCCTTTTTGACGCAACGGCAGGCGATCACCCGGCTGAAATCGGGCTTACCCGAAGGTAAACGAGGATGCACAAAACCGCCACCTTTACAGACCAGGCATTTCTTGTCTCCGGTTGATTCTACCGCATTATCATCGCTGGACCATGTGTCCGTAGCGTCCTTTGATAAATTTGTCCGGGTCGGTATTCTTTTTAAGATTTCCCCGATGTGTTCCATCGTCTCTACCTTCTGCCGTCCAGTGTTCCAAAATACGGGCAATATAGCGCCAATTACGTTTATTCAGAGAGACTGCCTCTTTGATGGCATCTCCGATCCAGGTTTCCGGGTACTGCTTGCCGGCTTCACGCAGTTCATCGGCAATCAGGGGAGTCAGAATTCCAATGTTCTGCTCATACAGCGTAAAGATGTCCACTGGTTCTTCGGCCACCGCCGACAAGAGCCTTTCCGCTTTAAAACCCGGCAAAGCCAATTCCCCGCTCATAATTCTTGCCACATTCAGGCGATTGGCTTCGTTGTTAAATATATAGATTTGATCGGTCACCCCGGCCATTTCAGCAGACAGAGTTAATATTATGCCCTTATCTACCAAAGCCGACAAAGTTTTAGTTAAACCTTCTTCTACTTGCAGTTTAAGATCATATACCAGTCCTGGGTGCCCCAGCATCTCTCTGTAACTGGTAAATTTAGGGTTGCCTTTCTTAGGATATATTATCTCGAACAGGTGTAAAAGTACTTTTAGTTCCGCGATATCTGTGATCTGTGGCAGTAGAGAACTGAAAACCAGATTAGGCACAGGTGTAAACGTCATCCTGTCAGGAAAACCTTTAAATTCCGTCATAACAATCCTGGTCCAGAACTGGACGGAGTCTGGGCTTCAACCGGATTATTTTCAAATTTAGCCAGAGTATGCTCAAACCGCAGTTTTATTTCGCCGGTAGGACCGTTGCGGTGCTTAGCAATGATGATGTCCGCTAACCCAGCCGGATACTCCTCCCCTGGATGGTCTTTTTGCCAGTCTTCTTCGGTTTTGTAATAATACTCATCACGGTAAACAAACAGGACAACGTCTGCATCCTGTTCTATGCTGCCGCTATCCCGCAAATCTGAAAGCTGCGGTTTATGGTCAGCGCGCCATTCTGAGGCCCGGCTCAATTGAGAGACTACTAAGACCGGAATATTGAGTTCACGGGCCATCACTTTGAGACTACGGGTAATGTAACTGATCTCCTGCACACGGTTATCGTTTCGAGAATCGCTTGTGATCAAACCAAGGTGATCGATGATAATCAGGTTAATATTGCGCTCAAAGCTAAGATGTTTGGCCTTGCTGCGCATCTCGGCGATTCGGATCTGTGGCGAATCGTCAATATATATAGGTGTCTCGGAAAGAATGCCAATGGCATCCATAATCCTTTTTCTTCATCCGGGGTTTCCATTTTTAAACGGATTTTGCGGGTATTGACCATGGCTTCGCCTGAGCTCAAGCGTTCTACCAGTGAGTCGCGCGACCTCTCCAGGCTGAACATGGCTACACATGCATTGTGCTCTACTGCAGCGTTGCGAGCAATATTGAGGGCTAAACTGGTCTTGCCCATACTAGGACGCCCAGCGATAATCACCAGATCAGAGCGCTGAAATCCTCCCAACTTATCATCGAGAGCAAAGAAACCTGAAGGCACGTGCAGTATTTCAGACGGCTTGCCCTCGCCATCTGTAGCAACCGCTTCCTCATCAAAATACTTATCTAATATCTGGCGGATATGAACGAAGTCGCGTGTGCTTTTACCGTGACTGAGTGAATAAAGGATATCTTCGGCCTTGGCCAAGCTTACCCCTACATCAGGACCAGCTTGATAACCGATGCCAGCGATCTGTTCCGAAGCAACGATTAATTTCCGCATTACAGACAGGCGGGAGACGATTTTTGCGTAGAACTCGACATCCAGAGAGGTGGGACAAACCGATATCAGGTGGCTTAAAAAAGCCGCGCCGCCACAACCTTCCAACTTCTCGCCCATCGCCAGTTCCTGAGCAACAGTAATCTGATTGACAGCATCTGAGCGGTGATATAGGGCCAGGCAAGCTTCATAAACCCAACGATTTCGCTCACTGTAATAATCCGAAGGTTGCACGATCGACTCGATCTTAACAATTGCAGTGCCGTCAATCAGTAGCGAACCCAGCGCTGCCTCTTCAGCATCGATATCATGAGGTGGCAGTCTTTCCACCATAGCCTATTACTCCGATTTCTTTTCGGGTTCCGCTACAACAACCTTCTCAAGATCTTCATCTTTCTTAATTACGTTGACTTTGATCTTGGGTTCGATGCCTTTGACCAATTTAATGGGGATCTCATAACTGCCCAACTGCTTGATAGACTCAGCCAAATCAATTTTTCGCTTATCGATGGCTTGTCCAAGCAATTCCTGCAGTTCAGTCGCCACATTTGCGGCGGTGATCGAACCATGCATTCTTTCCTTAGCGCCCATCTTGACTTTGAAGGTGATGACTTTGCCTTCAATTTCTTGAGCCAGTTTCTTGAATTTTTCGGTTTCGGCTTTGGCTTCTATCTTGGCTTTGATCGTCATCATAGCACCAGGCTGGCTGACGACGGCCAGGTTTTTGGGCAGCAAATAATTACGGCCGTAACCATCGGCTACTGTTTTTTCATCGCCAGCCTTGGCGACATTTGGTACATCTGCGAGAAAAACTACTTTCATTGAATCCCCCTATTTTAATTGATGATTAGACAACTGGTGAAAAATTGGACGCTTTCAATTATACCAAATTTGATAAGAATTAGGTAATGTTTGTAAGGTTTTCCTCAGAAGTACTCAAATGATAATCATTCCTGATTTCCTTTAAACCTGTTCTATGAACCGGTTGGCAAAGAGAGCGGCAGTAGCTCCATCGCCCGCGGCTGATATACACTGACGGATGGAATTGCTGCGGATATCCCCCGCCGCAAAAACACCGGGAACACCCGTCTCCATCTTCTCGTTGGTGACGATATAACCGGTGGCATCCAGCTTAACCAGATTTTTAACGAGGTCGGTGTTAGGCTGTTGCCCAACCGCCACGAAAACGCCTGATACCGGTAACACTGATTTCTGTCCTGAGGCTACGTTGTTAAGCCTTAGGTACTTGACGTTTTCCTCACCTTCTACCGATTCGACAGTGGTGTTGAGAACAAAACTGATTTTAGGTTCAGCGGAGGCTTTGTCTATAAAAACTGGGGTTGCGCGCCACTTGTCCCTGCGGTGAATAACACTGACCTTGGAGGCATATTTTGATAGATGGATGGCTTCGGAAATAGCGGAGTTACCACCTCCTACAACTGCTACCTCTTTATTACGGAAAAAGGCCGCGTCACAGGTAGCGCAATAAGAAACCCCTCGTCCTACAAATTCCTTTTCACCTGGCACATTAAGATTAATCCGCTCTGATCCAAGAGCAATAATGACCGCCTTAGCGGAGAATACACCTTCAGAAGTTGTAATAATTATTTTCTGCCCTTTTATATCCAAACCGGAGATATCAGCCATCAGGTTCTTCAGACCGAATTTCTCGGCCTGTTTAAACATAAGCTCACCCAGTTGCATGCCACCTACTCCTTCAGGAAACCCGGGATAGTTCTCTATCAGTTCGGCGTAGACAGCCAGACCGCCCATCATAGCCTTTTCAATCAGCAAGGTATTTATTTTATTTCTGTTAGCATATAATCCAGCGGTCAAGCCAGCCGGTCCGCCACCTAAAATGATAAGTTGATATTCGTTTTCCAATTATCTACTCCACATGAACGCTTAGAACAGATCGAATCATCTGGTTTCCATTTCAAGGTTCGAAACAGTCCAATAAACCATGAACTACAATAATTTCTGTATGCATTTAGCCTGGCTATCGATTATTGGCCTAAAGCTGCATCCAGGTCTTCTTTGAGCTTATCTTTAGGCTTAAAACCTACGATATTTGAAACCGGTTGACCGTTCTTAAAAACGATCATCGTGGGAATGGACATGACATGATATTTCTGGGCTATCTGCTGATTTTGATCCACATCCAGCTTGGCTATGGTCAATTTACCGGCATACTCCAGGGTTAACTCATCTAAAATCGGTGCCACCATCTGGCAGGGCCGGCACCAGGTGGCCCAAAAATCCACCAGCACAGGA
>CAITCX010000232.1 GCA_903890885.1 uncultured Dehalococcoidia bacterium | reverse complement strand
TGCTACGCGGCGCATGGGGAATGTATAGCCGGAATTGCGCACTGCCGCCCGCACCCTTTCACGCGACTCCTGGACAGCCTCATCAGGTAGGCCTACCACAAAAAAGGCTGGGAGACCTGGAGATATATCCATTTCCACCTGGACCATATACCCTTCCAGTCCGACCACAGCGCAACTGTTTACTTTTGCTAACATTGCTACTATGTTACATGCCCAATACAGTGGTGTCAATCATATTTGTAGATATATTATTCGGTTACCAGCAATAAGGTCATAACCCCTTACATTCACCTGATGCTAACAACAATAGCTCCAGTCCCTTAACTCAAGGACTAGAGCTATCTTTTTAGAGCGGAATATTTCAAACGAAACTAATTACGCTGTCTTTTCTTTGGCTTTCTTTCTCTTGGCCTCGGCCGCTGCCTTGGCTTTAGTGAAATCTTCTTCGTTCAGCGGATCGCAGGTTATAAGTTCGCCTTTGCTGACTTTTACGGTGAACAGGGCTTTGCATTTCCAGCATCTGAAAGGTCCTACAAGGTTATCTTTTACCAGAAAAAAACTGCTATCTGTATTGCAGGACGGACATTTAATAGTTACTTGCATTATTGCTCCCTCAAACCTATTTCTTTTATGGTAACTTCAGACGGCCTTTTTGTCAATGTTAGATCTTATACGTTATCGATGCTTATGCGCCAGAAAGATGAGTTACCAGCACACGGAGACCAATACCTATTAATATCAGCCCGCCCAGAATCCTGGCCCGTTGCCCTAGCAGATTCCCGGCCTGGCGGCCGATATAAAAACCTATAATCGTGATGATAAAGGCTACCGCGCCTATAATCAGTACTGTAGATACTATATTGATTTCCATGAAAGCGAAACTTAACCCCACAGCCAGAGAATCGATGCTGGTGACAAAAGCCATGCTTATCAGCAGCCAACCGCGCGTGATATCATCCCCTTGTCCTTCCTCTTTTTCATGAAAAGCTTCCCACAACATTCGTCCACCGATAATGAGTAACAAACCAAAAACCACCCAGTGATCATAGACTGAGATGAATTTCACTACGGCCCGCCCTAATGAAAAACCGATTAACGGCATCACAGCCTGAGCTATGCCAAAGGCTCCGGCCGTACGCAAGATCTGTACTTTGCGAAGGTTTTTAAGCGCAATCGCCCCGCTTAACGCTACCGCAAAACAATCGGCTGAGAGACTCAAGGCAATAAATAAAATGGAGAGAATTCCAGTTTCAAGCATCGTATTTAAGTATACCATAGACACATTGATGTAACCCAGATAAGTTCGTTCCAGCAGGTCATAATATTACACCAGACCTGATCTCTATATTTGGCATATTATTATTTGGTATCCTGTGATAAAATACATATCAAATATTTCGAACTTATCATCCGAATCTTGCAAACAATAAATGACGGGATTGTATTTGAGTTAAAGCATGATAAGGCATTTAAAAAAAATGATATTTGCAATTTTAACTCTGGCTGCATTTGTAACACTTACAGTAAGTTGTGATTATACTATAAAAACAACGCCGTCTAATCCAGTCGTCCTGCCTGATTCAACCGCACCGGTTTCATCCCCTATAATCGTTCCTACTTTTACTTCATCCCTAAGCATCACCTCAAGCCCCTTATCAAATTCGACCATTACTGCGCCGGAGTTAAAGAAACTGATTGAGGATGGGATTTCACTGGTTATAGTGGATGTTCGTCCTGTCACCCAGTTTGAAAAAAGCCATCTGAATTCCGCTATTTCTCTACCTCTGGAAACCTTATCCGATCGTTTTAGCGAAATCCCGACGGGATTTGAGGTGATAATATATGCCTCCTGTGCCTGAGAGGGAGACAATACCGGCACCCGTGCGGTGCAAATACTTTTAGAAAAAGGATTCCCTGATGTAAAGGAAATGAAAGGCGGCTTCACCACCTGGCAAAAACTGGGTTATCCAGTGTTTTATGGTCCCCAGCCTGCTCTGACCGCTGCTCCACCTCCCAATCCATCCTCTCCGGCGGAAGCCAGATAACCACTGAGTTTGCCCGCCGGTAACCAGGTACTCATTTCTGCTATGAAGTATTTACCTTTTTTAACTATTTTTTACCATTTTTTTACTTTATTGTAACCAAACTGTTACTGTTTTTCCCTAAATATTGGATTACAATATAAGCGGTTGAATACTTTGTTAAAACCATTTTTAAATTTTGGTTGGCAATTTTGCTGCTTATTTTATTTTTCATAATTGAAAGGGGAGGCGAAAGATGAAAAGACTCATGGCATTATTTACAATCCTGGTGACCATAGCAATGTTGCTGCCAGCCATGCCTGTATTGGCTAATGGCGGAGGAGGTGGAGGTGGACTGCAGGCTATCTGCGTGCCCTGGCAGCCAGCCAATCAGAGTATTCCCCACTATACCTACAGCGGAAAATCGATCACTCTGAAAGGTATTGCCAGAGGCACCTGCACGCAGTATAAATGGGACTTCGGCGATGGAAGCCCGATGTTGGCCTGGACCTCCATCACCAACCCTTATAATCTGGGGATCTCGCATACTTATAACGGGTCTGTGGGCGTAGGTTTCACTGCTACCCTTTATGTAACCGACGGCACGACAACTGTGTCTGACACTTATCCAGTCACCATATTTGACGCTAGTACACCCAGCAACTCTTCGCAAATGGATGTTAAGGTAAATATCGCCATCGATGAGGGTTTATGGTGGTTGCATACAAATCTGAACCGTGGGACCTTTGCCGGGGGAGCTCCCGGTTACGGCCAACCTTTTGGTTACTGGACAGAACCAGGATGGGGTTATACGTCGGCCGCCACGGGAGCCGCGGTAAACGCCTTTCAGTTGCATGGCAACAAGGTCAACGGTGACTACGATGGTGACCCCTATGTTGAGGACGTGCAACGGGTTATGAACTATTTGCTGTATTACACCAATACAGTTTCTATCTATGATGAGGGTCATGGAAATCCCGATCTCAATGGCAACGGGTTCGGACTTTATACCAGCCAACACGGTACAGGGGAACAAACCTATGTTGCTGGAATCTGCGGCGTGGCCCTGGCCAGCAGCGGCGCACCCAACTATAAGGCTCCCGTAGGATCGGCTGACGTCTACAACCGCTATATTAAAGATATCGTCCAGGATGAGGTTGAATTCTTTGCCTGGGGTCAGGTAGATGGCGGCTGGGGCCGGGGCGGTTGGCGCTATTCTGCCGACTCAGGCGATGCGGATATGTCCACCACCCAGTGGCCGGTGCTGACCATGCAGGCCGCTAAAGAAAACATGGGGTCTATTGTTCCCGCCTGGGTTTATACCGAACTGGATTATTTTGTGGACTATTGTGAATACACAGCAGCTGACTCTGACAACAACGGTGGTTATTATTACTATCCACCTTATTATCTTAACCTGACTAAGGCCGGTGCAGGTATGATTTGCCGCGAGTTTCAGGGATACACCGTTGCAGATGCAACCATCCAACGTACTTTGGGTTTTATTTACCGCAACTGGAATGAAACTGGTACAAGTTGGGATTGGACCAGGCTCATGGGTAACTCCTACGGCATGTATGCCATCATGAAGGCTATGCGAGTCCCCGAGCCGGATATCACCCAGGTCGTAGAATACATTTATTCCGGCACACCCCATCAATCTGCCAATAGCTTTGATTGGTACTATACACCAGCAGGTCAGACCAATACTGGAATAGCTACCTACATCGTCGGAAACCAGCAGTCTGATGGACACTGGGATGATAGTGTAGGTGCTAATGCCGTGTCTGGTGCCCTGGCTACCGGATGGCGGATCCTTTGCCTCCTGAAAGGAGTAGCGATTATTCCTCCTATAGCTCAAATCTATCCCTGTCCCATGGTCGGCCCTCCCACTCCAATATTGGTGCCGATTATCTATAAAACGGACCAGGCGATCAAACTGACCGGATCCACTTCTTTCTCTCCGGACCCCTCTAAAAATATCGTCAGCTATGAATGGGATCTGGATAATGACGGTGTCTATGATGATGCTTCCGGCGTCACTGCCTCGATACCGGCTGGATTTCCGGCTCTAGGCGACTACAATGTAAGTCTACGCGTCACAGATGATAACCCCTTAGCCTTGGGCGGTCCTCAAACCGGGGTAGGATATTACGTTATCCGCGTTCGTCCTCCCTGTCTGGACCCTGTTGCCGTAGCCGGTGGGCCTTACCTGGGTTCGATTAATGTAAATGTCCAACTGGATGGGTCGGCTTCCTGGGACGCTGATGGATTGAATCTAGACCCCTTCATGAATATCACTAAATACGAATGGGACCTTAACAATGACGGTTTCTTCGGTGACGCTACTGGAGCTAAACCCTTATACATGTGGACAGCGCCATTTGTAGGGACCATTGCCTTAAAAGTAACCGATGATGGTTGTCCAGGTGCATCTGGATCTAATAACCGCACTAATATAGGGTATGCTTCCGTAAATAT
>CAITCX010000231.1 GCA_903890885.1 uncultured Dehalococcoidia bacterium | reverse complement strand
TTATTATAAGTCATGATGTTGCTGCCTGCAGTGAACTGGCGGACAGTGTCGCCGTGATGTATGGCGGTCAGATGGTTGAGATGGCCACTGCCAGCGATTTTTTTAATGAACCGCTCCATCCTTACTCTCAAATGCTTATGAATAGCGTGCCAAGGCTGCGGCAAAAGAAACAACCGGAGTTTATTCCAGGCCAGCCGGCGCGGTTGATAGAACCTGGAAAAGGGTGTCGTTTTGGGCCGCGCTGCCCTCACTGCAAATCTGCCTGTGAACAGCAGCCTCCGGTAATAACAAGAGACAATGGCCGAAAAGTGAATTGCTGGATTTACGCATGAATGTAACTGATAAGGAAGTTCTTCTATCCGTACGTGCCTTATCTACCTGGTTCGAGTTGAGGCGGTGGGGCTTTGGTCGTGCAGGCCATATACGTGCCGTAGATAATCTTAGCTTCGACCTTTTTCGCGGAGAAGCTGTAGCCGTCGTTGGTGAGAGTGGCTGCGGCAAGTCCACTTTGGCCCGGACTTTGTTGGGCCTGCATAAACCTAACGGGGGTGAAATCCTGTTTAACGGGGAAAATATCAGTCTGATTTCCAGGAAGCGTTTACAACGGTTCCGCTCTCAGGTAGGTTATGTTCAACAGGATCCATACGGTGCTCTGGCGCCCTTTTTAAGAGTGCAGCAGATCCTGCAGGAGCCTTTGATTATTAACGGAATAAACAATAAATGCGAAAGCAAGGTACGGATTGATGATGCCTTGAACGCGGTGAAGTTATCTCCGCCTGAAGCAATCTTGCCCAAGTTTCCTCATATGCTCAGTGGTGGACAGCAGCAGCGCGTCGTGATTGCCCGAGCCATGATCCTGCATCCAAAATTATTAGTAGCTGATGAGCCAGTTTCGATGCTTGATGCCTCTGTACGCGTGGAGACGCTGCAACTGCTGAAGCAACTGCAGCAAAAAAACGATCTCAGTATTATTTATGTTACACATGACCTGGCTACCGTCCGCTATTTTTCACAGCGGGTTTTTGTCATGTACGCGGGTGAAATCATAGAGAAAGCTGAGGTGGACAGTCTGTTGGACTCACCCTTCCATCCTTACAGCAAAGCCTTGATGGCCGCTATCCCTGATCCTGACCCGGTCAACGCCAGAACATTTAGGGAAGTGCCTCCAGGAGAACCACCAAGCCTCCTTAATCCGCCCTCAGGGTGCCGCTTCCATCCCCGTTGTTCGTTTTTAATCAGAGGACTGTGCGAACATCAAAAACCACCAGAGTTTGAGCCGCATCCTGGTCATTTCGTCAACTGCTGGCTTTTCAAGGATATTCGAATTTAAAATTTATTACCACTGACCAAACATCGGGAAGAACTGAACCCTATGGGAAGCTGCATGTGCTAATTTGCGCAGAAATCCTTGAACACAAAATGATTAGCCAGAAAAGGAATACGAACTTATATTCCGGTACTACCAAAAAATGATATTTCCGACAAACTTATCCGAAAAACAGCCAAT
>CAITCX010000230.1 GCA_903890885.1 uncultured Dehalococcoidia bacterium | reverse complement strand
CGATTGGGGACAGATCTCCACTAACGTAAAGGAAAGCCTTAGTAACTTCTTTTACGAGAAAACCCGTCGCCGTCCAGTCATCGTCACTCTTCAGGTTTTGGTCTAAACATAATATTCCTCTTTTTTGCCGGTCTTGTACTCCTTTTTCCTGAAAATATTACTGCATAACCATCATTTACAATTTTGTCACCGTAATATTGCTTTTTGATTTCTCATTAACCTCACTCTTTTCTAATCGAATAATGAGCCTGTACGAAGCTAGTCAGCCTCAGAATTGGTGAGTCTCTGAGTTTGTTTGAAGAGATTGGAACGTGCTTTAACCATCCTTTCTGCGAAATTATTGTCACTCATCTGATCGGCATAACATTGCATCTTTGTTAAGCTTACACTCTGACGTAGATAATTCTCAATACCAGGAAACGATTTCAACTTTTCAAAGGGTGTATTGATCTTGCTGTAAGGGTATTTCTTTATAACTCTACCTTTGCGATCAATCTCCTCCACAGGGAAGAAACAAGGCCGGTGGAAATTGATATAGGGATTCAGGTAGGATTGATGATATTTATTGAGTAGACAGGCCGCAGATTGGGGAATATGGATGTATCCCAGGTTCTTGCGTATCACTGAGCCATTCTTGCTTTCCACCAGCCCATTGTCATCCGGATGCCGGGGACGAGATCTGGTGAACCGGATCAATAACTTATTCAGTATCTCAGCTACTACCTTATTCACAAACTCGCTACCGTTGTCAGAGTGAAAACCGTTGATGTGGAAAGGAAACTGCCTTAGAAGACCCTCCAGATTGGCCTCCAGGTGTTTCTCCGTAATCCTTTCTAAAGAGACTATCACTTCCCATTGAGTCACTTCATCTACGGCATTTATATGGTAGACCCCTTTATGACCGTTCTGGTCCCCCTGGTGAACAGTATCAATTCGGATTTGACCTGGCAGCCCCTTGGACTCGGGTTTAACCCGCTCGCCAATTTTGGAAATAACTCTTTTAGTATGAGTGTAATGCTTACCTCCATAACGCTTACTGCGGCGTAGATTATAGATTTGAGCTACCGATATGGCAGCAATACTGGCATATTCATAATGGCCATACACCTCGTTCTCACGCTCCAGTATCTTCTTGGTGGCCGGACCACTCAACCAACCATGTAATTCATCGGTTTTGGCCAGCAGCACCACATCTTCCACACTGTACTTCTGTGGGAAGCGATGCCGTTGGTACTTGACCGGTTTTACTTTGCCAGATTGCAGGTATAGCCTGATCAATCTGGTTAATTGAGCCCGTGAATAGCCTGTCACCTTCAGCAAATATCTTTTGATTAACCCTTTTCCTTCTTTCTGCAGTTTGGGGTAACGAAACCGCTTCAACACCTCCTCGATCCAAACGTATTTTTCACGGGCGTTCAGTCCCCTGAATTCAACCGTTTCGCTACCTTCAATAAAGTTTTTTACTTGGTCAAGTGTCTGTAGTTTCTCGTCATTCATTTTTAGTATCATGTCCCAATCATAAACGAGGCGTATCTACAGAGGCTCATCTTGCATTAGAAACCGATTACTCCTTCAGGCTCATCTTGTATTAGACAAGACCAGGGGTTTATATTAATGTTCATTTTTGTTAAAATCATATACGTTAAATATTATTCTGTATTTCCGGACGCGCATGCTGTGGCAATGAGAATGAAACAGAAAATAGCCCTTTGGCTGTTTATTATCCCGGCCTTAATCTGCCTGGCCTGTTTCCCCGTGTCTGCCGTCGGCCTCGCACCCTGGTATTCCCTGACCAGCGGCACCTCCAATGATCTCAATAGTGTTTGGGGTTCTGCCAGTTCATCTGTTTTTGCGGTGGGTAACTCCGGCACCATCTTGCGCTTCAACGGCTCTGTCTGGAGTTCCATGAGCAGCGGCACTGCCGGTAATCTTAATGCTGTCTGGGGCGCTGCCCCTGACGATGTCTTCGCGGTCGGGCAGTCCGGTACCATCTTGCATTACGACGGCTCCAAATGGGGTTCTCTGAAAAGCGGCACTGCCAGTGACCTTAACGCTGTCTGGGGTTCTGCCGCTGACGATGTCTTCGCGGTCGGTAAGTCCGGCACCATCTTGCATTACGATGGCTCCAAATGGAGTTCACTGAACAGCGGTATCACCACTGCTCTTAACGCTGTCTGGGGTACCGCCGGCAAGGTTGTTTTTGCGGTGGGGAGCTCCGGTACCATCCTGCGTTATAACGGCTCAGCCTGGAATGCCATGACCAGCGGAATTACCGTTGATCTTAACGCTGTCTGGGGTGCCGGCAGTACCGCAGTCTTCGCGGTCGGGCAGTCCGGTACTATTGTGCATTACGACGGCTCTGGCTGGAGTTCTATGAAAAGTGGCGCCGTCGGTGATTTATATGGTATCTGGGGCGCTGCCGGTGACGATATCTTCGTGGTGGGGGAGTCCAATATTATCGTGCATTACGATGGCTCCAAATGGGGACCCATGAACCGCAGCACTCTTAATGTCCTTAGCACAGTTTGGGGCTTCTCCGCTTCCGATGTCTTTGCCGCCGGATCGTCAGGCGCTGTCCTCCGCTATCTGCCGCCTGTCATAACCTCGATCTCGCTTGACCAGGCTGATAAAGGTACAACCCTCAATATCACTATTACCGGCTCTAACCTGAGCGGAGCCAGTGATTTAGGCTTCGGTACCGGCATATCCGTCGATAACTTCACTGTAAGCAGTTCCGATCAGATTACAGCCAGCGTCACCATTGTGGCTGGAGCCTCCACCGGGGCCAGGGATATCTCAGTCACCACACCGGGCGGCACTTTTACGCTGCCTAAATGCTTTACGGTGCAACAGACCCAGCCCACCATTACCTCTGTCAACCCTGATCAGGACAGGCAGGCTGCCAGACTGAATGTCACTATTAGCGGTACCAACTTCTCAGGAGCCAGTGAGCTGCTCCTGGGTACGGGCATAGCTGTAGACAACTTCACTGTGCTCAACTCCAACCAGATTGCGGCCAAAATCAGCATTGCTGCTGATGCCGCCGCCGGAACCAGGGATGTCTCAGTCATCACCGCCAGCGGCGTCTGCGTCTTACCCAACGGCTTCACCGTTAAACAGGCCCTGCCCGCTATTACCTCGATCAGCCCCAACCATGACAGGCAGGCTGCAACACTGAATGTCAGTATTAACGGAACCAACCTGACCGGAACCAGCGAGTTACGCCTGGGCCCTGGCATAGCTGTTAATACCTTCACCGTACTCAGCTCCAACCAGATTGCGGCCAACATCACTGTTGCCCCGGATGCTGCCGCCGGAACCAGGGATATCACAGTCACTACACCCGGGGGCAGTTTTACGCTGGCCAAAGCCTTCACCACCCAACAGGCTTTGCCCACCCTTACCTCCCTTAACCCGGACCAGGGGAATCAGGATGCCAGGCTCAATATTACTATTGCCGGTACGAACCTCACCGGGGCCAGTGAAGTCGGCTTTGGCACAGGTATAGTTGTGGACTCCTTCTCTATTCTCAGTTCAAGCCAGATGTCCGCCGCTATCAGCCTTTTATCTGGAGCCGCCATAGGGGCCAGGGATGTATCTGTGACCACACCGGGCGGTAGTTTTACCCTGCCCAACAGCTTCACGGTTAAACAGGCGCTGCCCGTGATTTCCTCGATTAGCCCCGGTAGCGGCAGTCAGGGGGCCACCCTCAATGTCACTATTACCGGTATGAACTTCACCGGAGCCAGCGAGGTGCGTTTGGGCACGGACATCGCAGTCAACAGCTTCTCTGTTCTCAGTTCAGGCCAGCTAACGGCCGGTATCACCATTGTGGCCGGGGCCGATACAGGGGCCCGGGACGTCTCAGTTACCACTCCCGGCGGCAGTTTTACCTTGCCCAATAGCTTCACTGTTAAACAGGCGCTGCCCATGATTTCTTCAATTAGCCCCAATGAAGGCAGCCAGGGAGCCATCCTTACGGTCAATATTAGCGGCAGCAACTTTGATAGGGCCGCTTCTGTCAGCTTCGGCAGCGGCGTAGCGGTTGAGAGCTTCACCAATCTGAGCCCCACCCAGTTGCGTGTAAATATCAAGATTGCAAAAGACTCCGTAAAGGGATTGAGAGATGTCTCAGTGACCACCGCGGGAGGCAGTTCAACCCTGGGCAACAGCTTTAACATCAAGGCTGGATCAATCGGCACTTTAATCCTGGCTCTGATCTGGGTGGGTATTGCTCTCGTCGTGGTTGTATTTGTTGTCATCCTCTATATGCTCAGGAAAAAAAGGGCCGCTAAACTTTAAAACTTATCTACTCTAAAGCTTCAGCTTGAAGACGCTCTCATCCACTTCTCTGCCATTTAAAGTATGTTGACCCCTCATCCATTCTTTCTAATCTTGCCTCTCAACAATGATAATCCCACTTCTGCAATGAAACAAAAAGGTAATATATATATAATAATAATAGACTTTCCGGAATATAGAGACTATACTCTTTTCGCGAATTGGGTAATGCTGGAATATTCCATGAATATATTTACCAGGAGTGCCAAATGAAAATTTTTAGCAGTCCCTCAATAACTCGTCTTCCTAAAACAAAATCGATTTGGCGTTTCAAAAAACAAATATGTCTTTTACTCGTTTTAGTGATGATTGCTAGTCAAGTCCTGGCCTGTACCACACCACCGATAGTCAGTACTACGATCGCCAAACCAGCCTTGACCACCGCGGCCTTAAACACGCAAAAAGCTCAATTAAACAATGATGAAGGCAAAACCCAGGCCCCCGGCGATGTTCAACTGGGAGCCCCGCCGTCTTCACTGGTTAACAATAGCGGCCCCAATTCTCCCAAACCCGTTCAAGTGGTAACCCCGCCGTCTTCGCTGGTTAACAATAGTGGCCCCAATTCTCCCAAACCCGTTCAAGTGGTAACCCCGCCGTCTTCACTGGTTAACAATAGCGGCCCCAATTCTCCCAAATCCCTTAAAACCGGTACCAAAGTCGGTTTAGTCAATTCGATGGAACTAACCTTGAGCGCGGCAAATTCCACGGTTGAGCCTATTAATGCTGATACCGGATACCCTGTCACAGAAAGGCTATTCGTAGATTGGAACATGAGCAATTTGACCCGCTGGTTTCAATGGAGTTATCCAGCTAGCAACTTCTCAAAGGCGGTTTGGCAGGTTTCAATGATGCCTTTTGATAATAGCCCCAACACATTTCTCAATCCTCCCGGTTTAACTGCCAGTGGAGTGCTAGGCGCTGATTCCACCGAATTCAGCATAGATTTTGATAAAATTATTCCGGATCCGGATACTATTAAGGCCAACGCGGGTGGGTCTGATTTTCTTACGATGGCTCAAGCGAATTTAAGCCAGTATGCTAAATCTACTGATAACACTTTGGTTCAAGGGAGAGTCGCCAACGTCAACGCTGCCCTGAATGCCGCAAAGGCTAAGGAAGCGCTTAACACCACTGCCCGTAAAGCAGTTATTAATGATTATGCGAAGTCCTTGAACACTTTCAAAGGACTTCAAAATAGCCAGGCCTCCAAGCCGGTGATTATTTCAGATACCAACATGCAGATTTCCAAATCAATTCTGGAAGCCATGAGTAAACGTACTCATTACTCATTCTTTGTGAGAGTGATTTTGCTGGATGCCAACGATCATCTGGTCGGTTCACCTTCCAACTCTGTAGAGGCTCTTTGCGGGGAACCGGTTTTTGAAGAACGCGTATCGTTATTGAATACGATGGTCGAAGCCCAGGTAGAAACAACGGGTGATTTTCAATACCGTACGGCTATCTTTCTGGACTGGAATAGCAGTCCCGCCAACCTGACAAAAAAATACGCCGCTCCATTAATCGATCTGAATAATTACGCTTACAGTTATTTCCAGGTTACATTGTTTCAGGAAGACCCGGATAAGGATGATGCTTTGAACCCGGATGGACTGGTCTTCAGCCAACTGAGTAATCAGATTGGAGGGGATGCTACCGGGAACCAATGTGCTATCGCCAAAATCGATTTCAGTAAATTCGCTCCGCCGGTTGACCCGGGGAAGCCAACTCAGTACAGATACTATATGCGGGCGGTGCACGTGTATTCCGATTTTACCCACCCTGGGTTTGCCAAACTGGCCTTTTCACCGCCCATGGCAGTCAATTACGGCGCTCCCGGCGCGGGTTCACTGGGCAGCCAGTATACGGTCAATATTGATATTGGCACCCCTTCGATGCGGTTTACCAAATACACCCCACCTTACTTTGGTGAGAATCCCCAAGATCATGCCATTGTTGCCAAAACACCGGGATACCCCTTTCTGTATCTGAAGATTGGCCAGCCAGTAAACATAAAAGATCTGCAAGCCATCATGGAAGATTTAGAACGAGCTAAAGGCAACGATGTTTTTACTACACTGATCAACGGCTTTGTGCTTATGTTTAATGGAATCGGCAATTTGATAACCTCGGTAAGCGATAAGTGGAACGAAATTCAGGCAGGGGTGGTGGGCGCAATGGCGGGTATTGGTATACCACCCGTTATAGGCGGGATGTTACTTAACGCCGCCTTGATGGCGGCCGGAATTCCGCCTACTCTGCCCAATTTTAACGATTTATCTGATATGGCCTCGGGCAAAGCAGCCGATTTCCTGGTTGAACAATCAGGCGGATGGGTATCTAAAGAGGTGGCCGACGCGGCAGTCCAGGAAATGGTTTCACAGGCCAAACAAGCCGCCAAAAAAGCCGTGACCGGATTACCGGATGATTTAAGCTGCTTAGAAGGCTGCTTAAGACCGGATCCCAGTTTTGTTTGGAAACCGGCCACGATTACTATAGAGTTATATAATCCGCTGGATACGCCGATTTACTCAGGCAGTTTCTTACTCAGATTTGTGGAATCAAATTCTTATAATATTAACCCTGATACCAAAGACTTCTTTTATCCTCAGACTGTCAACTATCCCACTATCCAGCCCGGAAAGACGTTAACCCTGACTATTCCGTTAGATGAGGCTTGTTCCAAAGTAGTTGGTGGCGGAGTTAAAGATTTCCCGGAGGATTATAAAGCCGGGGTGGATGATACCACCTGGAATAAGCTAATTTTGGGACACCAACAACTGGCGGCGGTAATCACCGATATTCAGCCCATCATCCCCACTCCGGCCGAACTTGGCCTCGTTTTCGTGCACTACAACATTATTGATAGCCATCTTAATATAAAACAAAATTTGAACAATATTAAGACCGAGTGGAATTTCGTCGATGATCGTTTTCCCGGAGCCATTTACGTATCTACGGGTGGCAACGATAGCGCCAATGGATCCCTTTATCATCCTGTCAAAACCCTGGCCCATGCCGTCAGCCTGGCCCAGCAGGGAGACGCGGTTCTACTCGCTCCAGGGACGTATTACGCCAATAACCTGAGTATTAGCAAGCCGGATATAACGCTGGCCGGCACCGCGGCGGGGGCTATTATCAGGATTACCGATAATAACCCGATACCTAACCAGCCGCTCAAACCGCTGCCACCTATTCGCGGGGGAGCTAGTCAAAGCAGCCTTATCAGTCCACCAGGTGATTGGGACTACATAGCCGGTAAAAATGGCGACTATCAAACCATCAGTTACAAAACTGAAAGCAGCAATTCCGGAAGTCAGGTAGATTCAACCGGCTTCATTTCTTTGGCTAATAGTAGTGTAGTCTTGAACGTCAATAACGCGGATGGATTCGCTCTCAAGAATTTGGAGGTTGATGGGGAAATTTTTATTAACAGTTCGGATGGCATAAAACTGGAAGGTGTTAAAGTTCTCAATCCTGGTGCGATCGGGATAGAATTGGATGGTTGTCAGGCTCCTTCGATTACCGGCTGTGAGCTTGGTCAAACCGGCTCTTCTCCCAGTCAGGTCTGGCATGGGACAGTACCGGATAATGGTATTATTGTTAGCGATTGTTATGCCTTTATGATCAACAATTGTAATATTCATCACATCGCCGGCAATGGCATTTCGGTTTCAGGTTCGTCAAGCAACCTGGGCAATATCAAAAACTGCAATATCAATAATTGTTTGATGGGAGTAATTCTGAGCGGCGCAGGCCACAAGATCACAAACTGCTTCATTCATGATACTCGCTGGGCAGGCATAGATTTTACCCACAGCTCAAATTGCAGCGTGGTTAATTGCACGATATCTAATACCGCTTCGGATGCTTCTTATGATGGTGCGCCGCTGATATTTGATATCAGCCCGGATGGATCCAATGCGGTTTTGATGGAAAACACGCAAAACGGTCAATACCCGCAAACTGATTATGCCGAAAACTGCATTATTGTTGATTCCAATATCAACCTTATTAAAGTCAAAACTAATGCTGATCACAGCCAGATCGGTATATACACAGGTCAAAATGCCTACCTAAATAAAAACGCTTATTACTCTCCTTCCGGTTCTGTAAAACTGGTTGATCGGCGTATCTCCAAGACTTATCAGTTTACTATTACGGGCAATCCGCCTTCTGGTATTTCCGCCGGTTGGCAAGATTATGCCGATGACCGCAATTCAATAGAACTAAATCCCCAAATTGACACTTTGGGCCGCTCAATTGTGCCGGATTGTCTGGGAAAAGGGGTCCAGTAGGGTTTAACCAGTAATGAAACAAGAAATAGCAGCTTGTTTCATGTAAATTAATACCTACGTCTGGGAGGATGCTGCCCGTAGCGAATGGCGAGAAAAAGGCGGACACCCCTGGTCTGATGTCACCCATAACATAGAAGAAACTGTGAACCGCAAAGAGAAGGAAGCGGAGACCAGGAGTGTAGAGGCTTGAAGTCTCCCCCGCCGGCGGAGCCAGGGATGGTTCAGTCATCACCGCCAGCGGCGCCTGTATCTTGCCCAATAGCTTCACGGTTAAACAGGCGCTGCCCATGATTTCTTCAATTAGCCCCAATGAAGGCAGCCAGGGAGCCATCCTTACGGTCAATATTAGCGGCAGCAACTTTGAT
>CAITCX010000229.1 GCA_903890885.1 uncultured Dehalococcoidia bacterium | reverse complement strand
GGCACCCACCTGACCGTCCACGTCGTCGACTGCACCGACCCGCTCCACGGCGCCGTCGGTTCCATGGCATCGACCCCTAAACGCGCCGTTCTCTCTTAGAAGTTAAGAGTCAGTTTGTTGATGATCAGGTAATCATCGTTAAGATTTTGGGTCGAAACACCGTTCTTGAAGTAATCACCGGTCCATAAATAAGCGCCGCCCAGTATATAGGACAGGTTATTGGTGATTTTGTAGGTACCGATAACATCAACTTCCCACCCATAGTCGCGATCGAAGTATTGGTGAGTCACGGTATTATAAGGTTTCTGATCGGCCGCCGCGTAAGAAACCGAAGTGTCGAACCTCAACTTGGGAATTGGTGCCACCCCCGCTCTTAACTGACCGAACCAGGCATTTACCATCTCTCCGTCTATTCCGGAGGCGCCGGTGGTACTATTAACGGGGAGACCAGTAGCGGGATTCCAAGTGGGATTAAGAACTGGGCCTAGCCAGGTATTGGCTGTTGTGTTATTGAACATAATCAAACACGGATCCCAGTCGCGACCGCCGCTTAGTTTATTTTGAATTTTGTCGCTTTTAGGGTCCTGACCCTGGACGAAAGCAAAAGAGCCGCCTACACTAAAATATTGGAAATTGGCATCGCCATCCAGAAACGCTGTTAAAGAGCTGATGTCCTTATCGGGTGTGGCGTTCTCGTAATCTCTAGTTCCCCAAGCATAGTTGATTTCGCCCTGAAGGGCAACAGGTCCTATCTTGGCTTTGAAGTAAGGCTGGACAACGTATACATCATCACGGGAAGGACCCGAAACTCTGAGCTGACGATCATAATTGTAGATAAACAGAACTCCTGTTTCACCAGCGACGGGGCCGCCCTTGAAATTGATGATGGGGCCAATGCGGTAAGAATCGAAATCTCTGTCGACCGTGTTTATGAAGGTGGAAGTATCAACCCAATAAGAGTTTTCTGCTTCCTTGGCGTAATCATAAACCAGGGTTACCGGTCCGATTGGCAGCATGTATTTAATCTGGCCGGCGGTGGGACCGGTTGTCCTGTTGCCCCAAATTGTTCCCCAGGCATAGTCCGGCATAAAGCCCACCTGGAACCTGCCGATGGGAGAAGTGTAGTCAACGTAGGCTATGTCCCAGTCCACGTTACGCGCATCGCCATTGCCATAACCCAACGTAGTGTTTGCGAGGGGGCTCGCATCATTATGGCCTTTGATGGGCAGCGAATAAGAGTTGCCAGTTTTGGTAGAGTTATCAGGTTGCCACGTTCTTTCCATGATGTCGGCACGAGTGACCAGCTTCAAACATGGAGATACGACAAAGTCAATTCCCAGACGCAGTCTCTGAAAAAAGAAGGCTGTGCTGCCGTAATAATAAGGTGTAGAAGGATCCGCAACATCCAAGTGCTTTAAATACAAACCAGCGGCATAATATTCCCCGCTGAATTTGACGTCAGCCGCGAGGGCTGACACACTGAAGGCCATGACCAGCCCCAGTGACAACAAAATTAACCAAAATTTCTTCATGGT
>CAITCX010000228.1 GCA_903890885.1 uncultured Dehalococcoidia bacterium | reverse complement strand
CGTCTTCCAGGGTGTTTCGGCCTATAATTATTTGAAGGGCGTGCCGCTGGAGATCACCACCCACAACTTCGGCAGCGCCGACTCCATCGGCGTGGTGCTTTTCTGCACTGGTTCCAGAAGGTTTTCAGTGCCGCATGCCCGCTTCCTGCTGCACGGCGTGATGTGCAACTTCCCTCAGGCGGTCAGCCTGGAAGAAAAACAACTGGAAGAACGCTTGAAAGGCCTGCAAATAGATATGGGCAACATTGCCGGCATCATCGCTGACACGGTCAAAAAGACTAAACAGCAGGTATTCGACGACATGCTCAACCGCACCACCCTCTATACCGAGCAAGCCATCACCTACGGACTGGTACATGAAGTAAGGTCTGAATTATTCGAATCCGGGGCAGAGGTCATCTCAATAATGGCTTCAGGTCAAGCCATGCCGCCAGCCGTACCGCAGGCGGTCAATCCGGCCAACCCCAATTTCCGGCAGCCGTTAATGCCCAACATAGTTTAAGCAAGCGAAAATCCGTCCGTTTGAAATAGAGCACAAAACCAGAGGAGGAAGACCAGGTGGCAGATATCAGAATGGAAAAACTGGCAGAATTACTGGTGAAGTATTCCGTAGGGGTAAAACCAGGCGATAAGACCGCCATCATGGGAGAATCATCAGCCGAACCCCTTTTAAAAGCTATTTACGTTAATGTATTAAAAGCGGGAGGCTATCCCTATATCATCTCGTCGCCGGGGGGGCTCGATGAACTTTTTTACAAGTACGCCTCCGACGATCAACTCAAGCACGTTGCGCCGCCCACGAAACTGATCATGGACACCTATGATGTGCGCATTTCGATAGGGGGAGACAGCAACACGCGGGAGCTCAGCAGCATAGATCCGGCCAGAATTGTGATGTACCAGCAGGGACGACGGGACATTATGAAGACCTTTCTATCCCGGGCAGCCAAAGGGGAGTTGCGCTGGACTTATGCCCTCTACCCTACCAACGCCTACGCGCAAGACGCCGATATGGGACTGGAGGAATACCAGGATTTTGTTTATACAGCCTGCCTGGGTGATATCAACGATCCGATCGGCTACTGGAAACGCTTCTCGGCCTGGCAACAAAAAATAGCCGACTGGCTGAAAGGTAAGAAACAGGTGCACATCACCGCGCCGGAAACCGACCTGCGATTCAGCATCGAGGGCAGGACCTTTATCAACTGCGACGGCCATGAGAACATGCCGGACGGCGAGGTTTTCAGCGGACCGGTGGAAGACAGCATGGAAGGGCAGGTGTATTTTTCCTATCCTACCATTGAGAATGGACGCGAAGTTACCGGCGTCAGGTTATGGTTTAAAGAAGGCAAGGTAATCAAGGCCACGGCAGATAAGAACGAGGACTTTCTAAATAAAACCCTGGATACCGACGAGGGGGCGCGGCGGGTAGGCGAATTCGCCTTCGGTACCAGCAAAGGGATCACCCGCTTTACCCGGCAAATCCTGTTCGATGAAAAAATCGACGGGAGCTTCCACATGGCGCTGGGATCGAGTTACCCGGAGACGGGTGGTAAAAACGAGTCAGCCATCCACTGGGATATGATCTGCGATATGCGAAAAAACGGTCAGGTCTACATCGACGACCAACTAATATACCAGAACGGGAAGTTTATCATCCAGTTTTAGGAGAAAGATGTGGATCAACCAACCAGTGGGCTAATAATCTTCATTATATTTATAGTATTGTTAATGGTATTGGCCTATTTCGGATCAAGTTTCCTGATGAAACGAGCACTCAAGACAGTGATAAAAATGTTCCGCGACCACAATGCCACCACACCTGAGACAGCCCAATT
>CAITCX010000227.1 GCA_903890885.1 uncultured Dehalococcoidia bacterium | reverse complement strand
TATCAAAGGAGTAAATATTGTTGTCCAGACCATTGATGTAGATATTGTTATTGACTACCGTAAGAGGGGAATTAACTCCAGCGGGCAGGTTGGACGTTACCAGTCTTTGCTTGTTTCCCGCATCAGTGGTATTCAATGCCCAGAGCTTGCCGTTGATAGTAGCCACTATGACTTCATTGCCAGCCAAGGTTGGCCAGGAAGCCACCTGGCCTTCAACCGCGTACTCATGGACCTTTTCTCCGGATTTAGCATTTAATCCAAAGACTTTATCGCCCATAGTTGCCGCATACACTACACCGTTAACATAGACCGGTCGTGCCCATATCCAGTTATCGGCCTTAAACTTCCAGACTTCTTTGCCGTCTTTGATAGCATACATCGTACTATCCAGCGAACCGATATACACTATACCATCCTGAGCAACGGCCGTACTGACGATGGTAGCGCCGCTAGCAAACTCCCATTTCTTCGTTCCAGTTGCCGCATCCAGTGCGTAGACCTTCTTATCGAATGCGCCGAAAATCACCAGATCGTTATCCACTATAGGGGTTGACCAGATTTGCCCGCCAGCTTTGAAAGGGGCTGCCCATTTTTCTTTACCCAGGGTATCCAGACAGTATAATAAACCAGCGTTGGTACCAAAATATATCTTGTTACCAGACACAGTCAATCCGGAAACGATAGGGGCTACGTAGGCTCCCCCACTCGGATATTCCCAAATTTTATTCTTTAGATTATTGGCTTGATAGGCTTCTACTTTGCCGTTATAACTGCCGATGATGACAATGGCCCCCATGACAGCATTACCTTTTTCGTCAATGGTTACCGGGATATTGCTGGCGATGGCAGGAGTTCCATATATAGCCACCGCGGGCACTGCGCCGCTGCAGCCTCCGCCTCCCGAACTACCGCCAATTCCGCAGCCTCCACCGGTGCTTACCGCTTTAATAGAATCTGCCCAGGTACGCGACCCATTGTCCAGATTGGCGCTAACTGATACCGCCCGTCCTTCTTTTGAAGCCGTATATAATATGCCGTTATTCTCAACTACTCCTGACCAGCCCACGGGAGACATGCCTTTTGATACACAGCCGGTCAACAGGAATATGCCAACCAGACAGATTGCCATTAACAGGCTGATCCTGGCTATCAGACTTTTACGATTTTTCAAATTCAACTATCAATTACCCCCATTCAATAATCAGGGTACCGGGTCATACCCGCCTTCATGAAACGGATGGCAACGCGCAATACGTTTGGTGCCCATCCAGATCCCTTTAAAAAAGCCGTATTTGCTGATGGCTTCAGAGGTGTATTCCGAGCAGGTAGGTCTATAACGGCACCGCGACGGTACCACTTGAGATATCGTCTCTTGATATAACCTTATCATTCCCAGAGCCAGTGTTTTCATTTTACTTCACTGTGATCCCAGCCCTGGAGAGTAGATTGACGGCTGACTTATTAAGCTGAGCATAGTCTCCACCGGAAGCCGGGTTACGGGCTATCATTACTATATCCCAACCGGGTTTAAGATCGTTTAATCTTAAAATTTCCCGCAATACCCGCTTAACACGGTTGCGGACCACGGCGTTACCTATGCGCTTGCTAACAGAAATACCATAGCGGGTAAACTCAAGTTGACTCGGTCTGGCTTTCATTACCAAATAGCGGTCGGTTTGCGTACCTCCCTCTTTATAAACCAGATCGAATTGTTCCGGCTTCGTGAGGTGCTCTTTCTTTCGCAAGTTCCGTCCGCTAGAAGAGGCAGCAGTTATACTACAGTTAATCTCTTGCGTCCCTTCAACCGTCTCGCTTTTAATACATCCTGGCCGCCGCGACTGAGCATTCTCTTCAAAAAACCGTGTTCCCTCTTGCGGGGAATTTTCTTGGGTTGCCATGTTCTTTTTGTAGCCACAAAAGTTCCTTATTTTTAGATTTTTAAGATTTCTACTTTAATTATTAAAACCTGATTCCTACTCCGCCGGTCAAGTGAACATGCTCGGTGGTGTACGGGATCAAAGCCAGATGCCTGGCCCTCTTGATAGCGATTGCCACTGCTCTCTGGTGCTTGGCACAGGTACCGGTTTTACGGCGGGGATCAATCCTGCCCCTTTCGGAAATATACTGACGCAGTTTGCTGGCATCCTTATAATCTACTACATCGAGCTTATCGCTGCAGAAAGAGCAAACTTTTCGCTTGGGAACGTACTTGGAACCCTCCCATTTTCTCTTTGGTTTGATTGTTTTAGTGTTATTCACTCTGTTTAAACTCCCTATCTCTTAACTATATAATTTCTATTGTATAATACTGCTAAAAGGGCAGATCCTGCGGTTCGATGTCTCCGGCTTCGGCTTCTTCACCGCTGCTGGTGCTGCTTTCCGCAGCAGGACTGGCCGCTTTTTTATCCAGGAATATTACCTGGGTAGCGATGACTTCTGTACGGTAGCGCTTCGTTCCGTCCTGACCTTCCCAGGTGCGAGTTTGCAGCCTGCCTTCACAGTAGACCTTCATGCCTTTAACTAAATATTGATTACAGGTCTCTGCTAACTTTTGCCAGGCCACTACCGAAAACCATTCAGTCTCTTCCTTGCGCTCACCGTCCTGAGTCTTGTAGACGCGATTGGTAGCCACTCTGAAACTGGTCACCGGTACTCCCCCTGGAGTAAAACGCATTTCAGGTTCACTGCCCAGGTTCCCTATAATCATCACCTTGTTTAAGCTGGAAGATCCCCCGAACCTTTGACCGGTCTGCTGGTTTTCCATCGGACCTCCTTACTAATCATTCTTAATCAGTAAATAGCGAATGATCTTCTCAGTAATCTTCAGATGGGTCTCCAGTTCCTTATTGGCTGACGGGTCAAGCTGGAACTTGAATAAAACGTAGGTGCCTTCCATGACATGTTTGATCGGATAGGCCAGTTTCTTCCTGCCCCAGCGCGCAATTTCAATAATAGTCCCTGCTTTACCGGTAATATATTGGGTTATGCCATTGATTAACGGTTCCAGGGCATCATCTGCGACCTCTGGATGAACTATGATCACTAGTTCATAATCATTGCCTTTTGTTACTTCGATCGTTGCTTCATTTGTCGTTACCATTATTTCCTTTTTTCCCCAAAAACTATTATTTCTACCGGCACTTTGCTCAATAGACTGGTTTAATTATAGCATAACAGCCTGTAATTGCAATTATTATTTGGCTGGTAAATTATTACAGTCAGAATCTTCATTCAAGGGAATAATCGCTTGCAATGTCGTTCCTGATCCCGGTTCTGAATCCACCTTAAAAGTGCCTCCTACTGCAAAGAGACGTTCACTCATCCCGCGCAACCCGAAAGAACCGGTGCCGGCAACCTTGGCAGGATCGAATCCTCTTCCGCTGTCCTTTACCATTATAGTTAAGTGTGAGTTGTCCGCCCAGGCGTCAATTTGCACCTCTTCTACTGCCGCGTATCTGGCTACGTTAGTGAGAGCTTCTTGCACCACCCGGTAAACAGTCTCAGCTATTGGGCGCGTGAAATTACGCTCCAGGCCGTTGTGGTTGAAGATGACTTTGATCCTGGTGCGTTTTTCGTACCTTTCGATGTGCCAGGTCAGGGCTGGCAACAGCCCCAGATCATCCAGCATACTGGGCCGCAGGTTAAGCGATATTTCTCTTATTTGCCCAATTAAATCGCTAATAACTTTTTGAGCCTCAGCTAGTGTTTGGTTGGCCTTTTCGCTTTTCTGCCGCGAAGCCTGGTTGATCATCAGGTTAAGGACGGTTAAAGATTGGCCGACTTGGTCGTGCAAGTCGCGGGCGATGCCCTTTTTTTCCTCTTCAAGCACCTGTACCATGCGATTGGCAAAGCTCTGCAGATAGGCATTGGCCGTGGCAAGTTCTGAAGTACGCTCTGCTACCTTTAACTCTAATTCGTCCTTGGCGTATTTCAGCAGCTGTTCTGCTTCTTTCCTCTTGGTGATATCGCTGATACTGGTTCGGCAAGCAAGAGGGCCGTTGCCTTGCTTTACCAGGATAGCCTCCATATTCGCCCAGAATTTAGTACCGTCCTTTTTCAACATGCGCATTTCACAAATTTGAGGTTCGCCGGTTTTAAAAAGTAGTTTCCTGTGCAGGTAGTAGATATTCTGGTCCTCTTGGTAAATGTAGTTGCCGAGCGGCTTCCCATCCAGCGAACCCTTGTTTACTCCCAGCAACATGGCTAAAGTGAGGTTGGCTTCAATGATCATCCCACTTTCGGCGATGGAGCAGTAACCCACCGGGGCCAGGTTATACAGTTCGAAATACCGCTCTCTCGACTCTTCAAGATCAATCTGAATCCGGCGTAGTTCCTCATTCTGTAGTTCCAGTTCGATTTGCTGCACCTGTAGATTGTGAAGGTGCAACAACTTTTCATCCGGCGATAAGGGTTCGATCTTTACTGGCGGCTTGTTAGCTCTTTGCAGAGCGATCTCTTCGGCTTGCTTTTGGAAGTCCTTTGCTGAGTCTGTCGAAAATTTAGAAGGTTTTTCAGGGTTGTTTTTCAACATAATAGCTCCATCTTTATTGAGTAATGCTTCTCGTGACATTTATCCCGATCGCAGCAATACTATTCTCTGGGCGGAGGATTTCCTTCGTTTGATGGCGGTCTCTTTACCAGCCATTTTCCGGTAATATCAAGAATACTCAATTTCAGTTCGATATTTTGTCGCCGTGCCGCGATCATGTCTATGATTTCGAAACCGCATCCCTGCAGCATACTATCAAGAATAGCGCAGCATCCCGGAGATCCAAAACCCCTGCCGCCTGCCAAACATATTCCAACAGCGGGGGTTCTGGGCTGTTGAATATTTGGCGCTGCTGGCGCCTGTTGACCTGGCCTGGCCGCCTGGGCCGGGCCGCCAGGTGAATTGGTCCTGCGTAATCTTTCTAACAACGTACGCATACTTTCAGACAGGTCACCAAAATATACTGGATTAGCAAATACCAGGACATCCGCAGACTTTATTTTTACTAACAAAGATTGGAAATCATCTTCTATAATACAGGTGTGTGTACGACGACACGGGCCCCAACCATCAGGATCGCACTGACGGCAGCGTTCTATTTTCAAATCGGGTAAAAAGACGCTTTCTGTAGTCCCTCCGGCTTCAGCGAAACCCTTACAGACAGCGGTTAATAGACGGGCAGTCTGTCCATCGTGATTTCTACTCCCAGAAACGGCTAATAATTTCATTACCTTACTCCTGTATAAATAAGTATGCGCAATTTGATTGGGTTTTATACGTCAAATCATGCTGGCATATGCAGGTTATTCTTATAACTCGATATATATGATACAATAATCGCATTAGATAGTAAAGCTTAAAAATAGTGTCAAGCAATGCTCCGTTCAGGCACCAATTCGCCCTGCTGCGTACCTGGAGACTGAAGCATCAACGGACAGCCTGGATTTGGTGGTCCAGACAAGCGAAAGAAAATACCTCGTTGATTTCGGGATTTCCAAATCTATTTTCTATACACAGGCCTGGGTTGATATTCAGTGTGCAGCAG
>CAITCX010000226.1 GCA_903890885.1 uncultured Dehalococcoidia bacterium | reverse complement strand
CGGTTGTCTGGCTGATGCCACAGACCGTGCCCAGATAGATGAGTTGATAACACTGGGTGAACTGGTTCAGAGGGCGCAGGAGGCCGGTGTGCAGGTAATGGTGGAAGGACCCGGACATGTACCGCTAGATCAAATTGTCGCCAATGTTCAGTTGCAGAAATCCGTCTGTAAAGGCTCTCCTTTTTATGTGCTGGGTCCGCTTGTTACCGATGTGGCGGCCGGCTACGATCATATTACCGGGGCTATCGGCGGCGCTATAGCCGCATCTGCCGGAGCCGATTTCCTGTGTTATGTAACTCCCGCTGAGCATCTGTCTTTGCCTGATCCGGAAGATGTTAAGCAGGGTATAATGGCTTCGCGTATAGCCGCTCATGCGGCAGATGTGGTTAAAGGCGTCAAAGGCGCCCGGGAATGGGACTTGAAAATGTCCCAGGCACGAAAGAAGTTGGACTGGGAAGAGCAGGCCCGTCTGTCTATAGACCCTGCGCGGTCGCGCACGGTTCATGCTAAACACGCCTCCTCGGGGAAAGCCTGCAGTATGTGCGGCGGTTTTTGTGCCATGGCGGTGGTAGAGCAATACCTGGGCGTTACCACTCCCAGATGTGGTTAAAAAGGTCAGGACTTCTGAAAAATTGATTTCATAAGAGGGCGCTTTGCTGGACGTTGCAATTGTAGGTGCAGGTCCCACTGGCAGCCGTGCGGCTTACCGTCTGGCTCTCCAGGGCTACAGCGTAGCCGTATTGGAAAAACGACCTGCTGCCGGTCTTAAAACCTGCTGTACCGGGATTATAAGCCAGGAGTGTATTTCCCGCTTTAATATTCCTGTCGAAGTCATTTTGCAGCAGGTACGGTCTGCCAGCTTGTTTTCTCCATCAGGCAATTCCATCAGAATCATGCGACCGGAAGTCCAGGCTTGTGTGGTTAATCGCTCTGCTTTCGATCATCATCTAGCCGCAACAGCCCAAAATCAGGGTGTTAATTACCTGTTTAATACGGCAGTTGAGAGTTTGGAAATCAAGGTTGACAGGGTAGTATTATCCTGTCGTTCTACTGGGGCGGTTTTCACACTGGACGCTAAATTTGTGATTTTGGCCTGTGGATTTAATACTCCACTGGTTAGAAAAAGCGGTTTCGGACTATCCCGTTATTTCACGACAGGGGTGCAGGCTGAAGTACAGACTAAAGAGCTTAAAGAGGTTGAGATTTATTTCGGCAACTGTATTGCCCCCGGTTTTTTCGCCTGGCTGGTACCCACGCAAAACGGGAGGGCCCTGGCTGGCCTGATGTCTCATCAATCAGCCGGTTTTCATCTTAGAAACTGGTTACAGGAACTGGCCGAAAAAGGGAAAATAGAGCCGGCCGATCACAATATCCTATACAGCGGCATACCGATGTATCCTCTGTCACGAACTTTTCAAGACCGTGTGCTGGTTTTAGGAGATGCTGCAGGGCAGGTCAAACCAACCACCGGCGGAGGCATTTATTTTGGTATGCTTTGCGCCGATATTGCCGCCGATACTTTACATAAAGCTCAAACCACGAGGGCGTTAAAGGCCAAAACTCTTTTAAGCTATGAAAGAGAGTGGCGCAGGTTGTTGCAGGCTGAATTAAGAAACGAGTATTTGGCCAGGCGGGCTTATCAGTTTATCAATGATCATCAGATCGACTCCCTGTTCGTTGAACTCAAAGAAAGCCAGGTTGTTGAGTCGATTTTGAATGGTGAGAATGTTTCTTTCGATAATCACGGCGGCTTACTCCTCAAAACTCTAAGAAGGGTGCTTACATCTCGAGTAAAACGAATATTTCAATAGTGCCTTCACCATAAAACTCCAATCGATTTAACCGTTGTAAGATCGACTTCCTCTGGTTTTCCTGCTAGACACGTCTATGTCTTAAGTTCCTAGTGGATTCAATGTACAGCAAATAGGTATAAACACGCAGAAAGAATGCATGCTGACAGTGTATGAAACACGTTGTTGTTGCTTTAGAGTATTAGGAAAGGTTCTCGACCGTGTGTAGCTGGTTATGAGGAGGGTGTACTACCATGAAAAAAGGAATGATCTTTTTGATCGCATTAT
>CAITCX010000225.1 GCA_903890885.1 uncultured Dehalococcoidia bacterium | reverse complement strand
GTCTCAGGGCATGAATGAGTCATGGCACAGGACCTATGACAGCGGTATGAATGATACTGGGATGGGCGTGGCCGTAGATTCTCAAGATAATGTAATAGTCACAGGGTACACTATGACCGCCGCCGGAAATAACGATTACTACACCATCAAATACGAGAGCAACGGTAATAAGATATGGGATGTAACATATGACAGTGGCCGTGATGACAGGGCTATGGATGTGGCAGTTGATTCTCTGGACAATATAATAGTCACAGGCTGGTCATATAACACTAGCGATAACTACGATTACTACACCATAAAATACGACAGTACCGGCAGCAAGATATGGGATGCAACGTATGACAGTGGAATGACTGATCAGGTATTTGGGGTTGCGGTTGACTCGCTTGACAATGTGATAATCACGGGCCACCGTCGTGACGGCGTCGGTAGCGCATATAATACTGTGAAATACGATAAGGACGGCAATTTTCTCTGGAACATGATCTACGGCCCGTTCGGCACGTGTGAGGCCTTTGATGTTGCCGTCGATTCTCAGGACAATGTAATAGTAACCGGCCAGTGCGGCTATCCAACAGGCAAATATTATACGTTATGGTACGACAGTAACGGCAATCTCCTGCGAGAGGCTATTTTCGGCATTCCGGGCTATAGCGATAACGAGGGCAAGGGTGTAGCCGTTGATTCCGAAGATAACGTTATAGTCACCGGCATGTCCGGTTTACAGGTAAATTGGGAATACCTGTTCATATACCGCACCGTCAAATACAATAAATATGGTGAGGAATCGTGGGTAAGGGATTACGGCCAGCCGAAAAGCTTCCCCTGGCGTGTGGCGGTCGACTCGCACGACAATTATGTGGTGACCGGTACCCTAAACGTTGCAGGAAATGAAAATTACGGCACCATTAAATATGACAAATCTGGTAATCGACTCTGGGTATTGACCTATGATGGTGGACGCCCAGATGCTGCCTGGAGCATTGCGGTTGATCACGGGGATAATGTCATTATCACTGGCGGCGCCACAAATGCCAGCGGGAACTTTGATTATTATACTATCAAGTATATTGCCGAGCCGGCACCGCAAACCTATACCATAACAGCCAGCGCTGGCGAAGGCGGCTCGATTTCCCCCTCAGGACAGGTGACGGTCAACAACGGCGCCAGCCAGACTTTCACCATTACGGCCAATTTGCCCTACATGATTAATGATGTGCTGGTCGACGGAAGGTCTGAAGGGGCTATCTCTACCTACACCTTCAGCAACGTGACTGCCAACCACACCATCAGCGCCCTCTTTGCCATCAGTTTAATTGGCACCGGGTCGAGAGGCTCATCTGGTTCTGTTTCCGCTCCTATCTCACAGCAAGGTCCTATGAATTTTGCCAACCTGCAGGTGCAGAGCGCCAGCATATCCAGCTCAAGGGTAGAACCGGGGACACCTATCACCATCATCGCCAGCGTGGCTAACAAGGGAACGAGCAATGGCACCGCTAATATCAGGGTTTACATCAACGGCCAGGAGGAGGTCAGCAAGGGAGTGGCGGTCAGCAGCGGCTCGCTTGCCACTGTAACCTTCACCATCAGCCGTAATGAGCCGGGCACCTACGCGGTATACGTGGGTGGGGTATCCGCTGGCAGCTTTACTGTGGATGAGACGGCCAATCCGAACATCATCCTTTATATCAGCATTGCCCTGATCTTATTAGCCCTGGTGGTGGGCATGGCAATCATGCTGAGAAGAAAGCAGACAGGACATTAAATATTCAGAAAGTTATTTGTCCTGGGATAACTGTATACTTTAGGGGATAGTGGTTTTTTATAGCCCTCTGGCTATGATGTTTTTATTATGGATGAACATACATCCCGTTTTGTTCAATGGTAATAATATCACCTGCCATCGAAGCTATAATGGTTGTTGTCTGGCTCTAGTTTGATAAACCAAAGCTAAAGTTAGGCGATATTATTGCCTAACTTGGTGGGGGACACTGGACGGTTCCCGAACTCTTATTTGAGAGCAAAAAGCTTATACCAGCGCTCCAACTATTACTAACAGGAAGACAATAATCAATCGGCCATCTACATAACGGGCATATGAACTCTCCTCCATCGAGATATTTGAAGCTAAAATCCACAAGATTTAAGCTTTTTTATATCTAAAAGGTGTTTTGCCAGACCCCCGAACTCTATATACGTTTAATTGTATTCTAACCTGGTGTTGAGAAACGATCACTTTAAAGTTTTGAATTTGGGCTTGACAATTCAAAATGGCCCAGTTTACAATTGTCGGCAATCTATCTGTCAAACGTTTGACCGACAAAATGATTTTTCTAATGTGGAGTGTGGTAGCAAACAACATTATGTCAGTTGAGATTAAGCGTGGCTATCATGCCGTTGTGGGCACCATTTATAATAGAACCCTGCCACTGCTTCTCCTTGAATCTTATCCTGGCTTAGGTCTAAGCATCCGCAAGGAAATTTTGAATAGGAGGGGAGGGCTCTCCAAT
>CAITCX010000224.1 GCA_903890885.1 uncultured Dehalococcoidia bacterium | reverse complement strand
TGTAAGGTTCCCCCCGATGGTTAGTTATCTTCATTCCAGAGAGTTTTGCCATTATAGGAGAGGCGGCAATGTCGTGCCTGCTCCATTTTAGCACTACAAGGCCATCAAGCAATCCATTGAACACCATTGCCTTAACCAGCACATCATATTGTTCGCTGTAATCAACTTTGTATCCTCCGCTGATGTTGAATCCTTTAAATTCACTCCTCAAGGCTGATTTGATGGCTGCCGTTGTTTTTTTATTTACTGTGCCACAGGTCTCGCAAGTAAACTCTAAGGTAAAACGGGGCGCACGACCACGCTTATCCCAAGCAGCTAAGCTTGAATTAGAATGTTTCTGTTTGCAGCTCTCTGTGCTACAAGCTGCCACAATACTGGCTGTCCTTAATGCTTGTGCGCACTTCTTATCCCCACAAGAAAACTGGGTTTGACCCTGTCGTCTTACATGTGCAACATAAGCTGGGTTGAGTTGTCTTGTTTTACCACAAGCACAGGTAACTAACCCATCTGCAGAGGAATATATTTTGTTGGCTGGTGCAACACCCCAATGCTTAACTCCCGATTTAAACCCACGACCAGCCCAGGCCTTCTCCATAACTAGCTCCCGATTGTGGGACTGAGAAGGTATATTGTGCTTTCCCCTATACTGAGCCATAGTCATAGAGTGCCAGCGGAGTAAATGTTGCGGTAGGCTGCCTATAGCCCCCTCATGCTGGCATTCCAAGCAATGATAGCGTGCATGACTAGCTCTAGCAGCAAGACAAATATTTTCCCCTAAGACTATGGGGGCGTTAGTCTTATTGGCAATCATCCGCGGAGAGTTGGACAGTTTGCGCTGTGGTTTTGGGAAGGGGCTTCTACCTAGACATATGATGTTGCAATAATGATGTTCTGCCTTTAAATACCTGGCATATTTATCCGGACGAAGGTCTCGTTCAACTTTTTTATGGCAAGTGTCACAAATAAATTCAACATGTGTAACTACCACGCGGGGCCGTTTCTCCCAACCATGAGATACAGCATCAGAATACTTAGTAGGGTTATCAAGCCTATTAACTTTTCGGGTTTCCATAGCCTTAGCTATTCGCGTGGCCGACACGTAGGCAGCGCTATGGTGCCTCCCTTCACAACAGGCTGCGGCATGTTCATCATGGTTTTTAGCCCATGAATTTGTTGAAGCAATGGCCGTTTTAGCCCGGGATTGTGGGGTGCTGCGAGTGATCTTTATGTTGCGAGCCCGGAGTGCATCCACGCAGGGTTTCTCCCCACATGTGTGATCCATCTTGCCAGCATTTTCACGCGCTTTTATGTAGCTGACAGGGCGTAGTTTTTTGCTGGTGCAAATACAACAAGTTATTTCGACCAGCTTATCTGCATTATTTTCATAGGACATACACGTCTCCTTATCTGACGTGTATGTTATAGCAGAAAAATTTACAGTTGTCAAGTCCATAATATTTATTTTCCCACACACTTAGCTTGGTGGGACCAATAATGCTACCGACCTACAGCGGACAGTAGATCGAACACATTCATTATACCTCTTGAAATGTTACCGCCGATACCTATTGGAAGCATTATAGTTCCAACTGAATCTCCACCCTCCGCATAATCCATCTTCGCAATCGCCAGCAGGTCATTATATGACTTCAAAATTTTATCGAGGGTGGTCGACATCTTATCCATGCGGCTGGCGGTCAACTGGAAGCCCTGATCGCTGTAACTGATATCCGTGAAGCCGATGCCCAGCATGTTCTGCATAACGCCCATAATCAGCGCGCTGAGAATAACCAATGGCTCTTCACGTTGCGGCAGTGTAAAAATATCAAATCCTGTAGTAGGGGAATAGACGTTGAATGCCTGTATCCCCTGATCCAGGTACTGCCGTATTTCCTCGTCGGCCAGGCGGTTGGTTATAAAGCGCGACAAGGCGTCCCGGAGCTGCAGGACCAACCGTTGTTCCCGGGGTGACAGAGTTTTGTAAGTCAGGTAGCTGGCTGACACGGCGCCATTGACGGAATTGCTGAACACCACCATGTAGAAGATTACGCCTTTTGTGGTAATATTCTTGCCGGTGTCTACCCAGCTGGTTTCTACACCAGTAAAGGGCAATGAGGCCAGGAGGGTGTAATTCTGTGCCTCGGTGTCAGATCGGTAAATGTTGAAGGTATCATACTGGTTGGGCCCGGTACCGCCGGCCACGCCGGCAGGTATACTCCACCGCACTTCCAAGTTTTGAAAAAGTTTGTTGGGCACAGCCATGTTGCGATCTCCTGCCTATGGCGCGCATAGCGCCCCTTATTAATATAGGCGTTTATACACAAAAAATAAAGCTACACCACCCCTAGATGCTTTGCGACTTTAACACAGTGGGCGATGTAGGCAGCTGCGTCACGTTTCTTCTTAGCCATATTACACGTGGTGCAACAAGGCTGAACATTTGCGATCACATAGCCTAAAGCATTGTCAATGCGATCTAACCCAATGGTCTCGATAGGGTCGCCGCAGTAGTGACAAGGCTTCTGCCAGAACAGCATGAACTGGTCAAAGGTCAACTCAAAAGATAAACTTCTAACTTTAGCGTTGCTTCTATACTCCTTCCATTTACCTGCGGGGGTTTTAGCACGCCGCTTATCATACATAGCTACCCTCTTTTTATTCTTCGGAAGTTTACGATTGATTGCTGCGGTAGTCTTACCCTGTTCACTGCGCTGATACTTAGCTTGAGCCTTTTTAGCTGAAGGTCTTTTATTTTGAGCCTTGATGATCAGCTTACCTTTCTCACTATGGGCCCATTTAGCATGAGATTTCTTAAAACTATCTGATTTAGAATAGGCAGCACGATATGCTTTAAACGTGGGAGACTGCACCTGCTTAGCCCTAGCAGCTCTACCTTTTGCGGACTTTCTATATCTGCGCCCCCATTCCTGTTTATGTAGCTTGCGCTCGTCAGCTGTCATACGTGGTACACCATAGTATAGACCCCTCCGGACATCGTCAAGCACTGGCCAGATCTCTCCGCGGCGCGCCATGGCGCCCCCAAGCTGATATGGATCCACAGCGACACGCCATTATAGCGCTTGGCACTCTCCTGTATCAGCTGACCAAACCGCAATTGGCCGGCTTTGGCGGCCGCCATGATGAGGCGGAAATCAGAATCCAGGGTCGCTGCGGTGTACTCCTGCCCGAAGCGATGAAAGTCCATAGCCTCTGCTAACAGGTGCTGGCTGCGCGCGCTCGAGCCTATGGCTGCATTGAGTTGCGGGCAGCGGTAGCCGCTATTGACGTGTAGCCCGCCGCCTAGCAGGCTGCGCACTTGTTCCCCCAGCAGGGCCACCTGGCGCAGCTTCTCTACCTGATCAGTGGTTACTTGCTGGTTGGCGGCCACGTACGCGGGGTTATCTGTGTGGAGAAACTCGGACAGTTTGAAATGGGGGCTAAGTTGCTGGTCGGTCATGATTTTCCTCGGCTTATGCGCTTGATGCCCAGTATCTGCTCCAACACGAAGGTGAATTCCCGGATGTAATTTTCAAAGTCGTGGTGGGTCAGGACAAATCGGAGCCCATCATTGCCTTCCTCATACCGGGTAAATCGATGGCCCTGGCTGTAGAGTATGAACTCCATTACTTCGTGTAACAGCACTTCTAGTACTTCGCTGGGATTGCCGGTGCCCACCTTGATATACCCGGTGGATAATTCGGTTTCCCCGCCACCATCCTCATCGGTGTAGGTTATTGTGCAGGTTTTACCGCATATGAGCAGCTGCTTGGGCAATTTCAGCATAATCCTTGGGGGACTACAGCAATACTATGAAGCTATCCAGCTACTTAGCCCCGCCTATTATTACAACAGGCAAGGCGTAAGTACCGTCAGCAACTCTAACCACGTTTACCTTTACCCAGGTAGACGAGCTTGGCTCCCAGCCCATCAAATGGGTTCTCGCCGACTTCTTGTCCCGGTCATAAGGAGGGAGCACACCATATTCAAGAACCATTATCTTGCGGATAAGTGGCTCCGTTTTGTCTCCCCCTAGAATCACCTGCAGATTATACTTGGCGTCATGTTTCAAGCCGTTGCTTTCATGGTCTATCAAGCAAATCATCGTGTTCCTGGCTACGTCATCATGCGCACCAGCCTCTGTGGTGCTGACAGACAAAGGCTTGCCCTCGCAAAGCACTTTAACATTCGCGCGCTGGTCCGGATTCAGGTTATCCATAGACCAGAGCAGCGAAATATCATTCTTTGTCCGATGAAATACGCGTAACTTAACTTTGTCTGCGTTCATCGAGATTCTCCTTATCTTCTGTTTCTATTTCCCCAGCTCTATGAGCCGTTGGTTAATGCAGGAAATAACATTAGCGTCCCTCTCAAATCCCTTAATTTGCTGAAGGTACTCCGAGCTGGCTGATTTATATATGAAGATCTTCTTCTGCAGGCCTGTCTGCTGGAAGAAGGGCACCAGGTCGGCCGGGAGC
>CAITCX010000223.1 GCA_903890885.1 uncultured Dehalococcoidia bacterium | reverse complement strand
TGCTGGATATGGCGCATGAGGTGGCGGCGGTAAGGCCGGGGGTGGGGGTCAACCACGGTGTGCAGGAGTATCTGTCCCGGCGCAGCGGCAGGAAGCCGGTGGTTTACGATCACAGCCTGGAACAGCGTGCCCTGGAGCGCACGCTGGGGGTGGTCTTGTTTCAGGACCAGGTCAATCAACTGGCCATAGATGTGGCGGGCTTCGCTCCCAGCGAAGCCGACCGCCTGCGCCGTGCCTTCGGCCGCAAGCATAACAGCGAACTGATCGAGCAGTACCGGCAGAAATTCCTGGCGGGAGCCGGAGCCCGCGGTGTGGATGAAGAGGCGGCGGAGACCGTCTTTAATAAATTCAACGGCCAGTACATGTTCCCGGAATCGCACGCCTTCGCCTTCGGGGTCACGGCCTTTCAGGCCTCCTGGCTGAAGTATTATTATCCCCTGGAATTCTTCGTGAGTATCTTCAATCAGCAGCCCATGGGCTTTTACAGCCTGGAAACTCTCAAGGAAGACGCTCGCCGGCACGGCATCACTGTGCTGAACCCGGACATCAATAAGAGCCGGACGAAGTGCGTTATAGAAGAGGGTAAACTGAGGCTGGGCTTTCTGAACGTGCTGGGGTTGGGAGAGGGCATGACCGGGGCCATCGAGAAGGCGACTGCCAGAGGGACTTTCAATAGCATCGGAGATTTCCTGGAACGGACGGGCATACTGGAGGAAGCGGCACTTAATCTGGCCGGGGTGGGGGCTTTCGATAGTCTGGAAACTAACCGCCGGAAGGTCAAGTGGGAGATCGGATTACGCTACCGTCCGGTCAATACCCAGTTATTTTTGCCGCTGCCGGTCCAGCAGGACATCGTCGAACTGGCCTCGCCTGGGGAGTGGGAGCGCATGAAGGAGGAATACAACCTGCTCAGTCTCTATCCGGACGGGCATATTATGGCCAAACTGAGGCCGCGCCTGGGGCGCAAGATGCAGTGCAGCCGGGACATAGCGGGAATGACGGACGGAACGCGGGTGGTCATGGCCGGACTGGTCATCCGGCGGCAGCGGCCGCACGGCAAGGTGGTCTTTATCACGCTGGAAGATGAGTTCGGGCACATTCCGTTGATGGTTTTCCCGCAGGTCTACCAGCGCAACGAGCACTGTTTCAAGTCGCCCTTTTTGGTCATAAAAGGCCGTATGTCCCGCCGGGAAGGCACTCACAACGTGATGGTCGAAAGCGTTACCCCCTTCAGCGCCCTGGAAAAAGTGCCGGGGTCACGGGACTGGCGGTAACTTAGTCTAGAATATGGTCCCCACCTGGTTTATAATTGGTAAAAGTTGGTTTTTGAATATAATGTAGCTAAAGAAACTGCCTGACCATGGCAGCGGCTCTTGATATCTCCGGCTGGATATTTATACGGTCACACTATCTTTGAAAACGAGTCAAAACATTGGGAATGTCTTCCTGACCAGGATAAAAAACTGATAAGTCCACAGTAAAAGCCAATTCGGGCACTGGAGAAAATATTGCAGTTAGATCCTTTTGTAGGTTTAGCCATCCTTTTAACTGCGGCCCTGGTGGGCGGAATGGTAGCCCACCGCTTGAGGCAGCCGGTCATTCTGGGTTATCTGGTAGTCGGCGTGATTATCGGACCCAACGCGTTGAGCTGGATTTCCGATCAAAATATGATTCAGACAGTAGCCACGGTAGGCGTGGCCCTGCTGATGTTTACGCTGGGTCTGGAAATCTCCCTCAGCCAGTTCAAACAGGTGGGAAGAGTAGGCCTCTGGGGCGGCCTAATCCAGATCCTAGCCACTATCACTCTTGGTACAATATTTGGATTTTTCCTTTTTAAATGGTCACTGCCTGAGAGCATACTCTTTGGGTTGATCATCTCCCTTTCCAGTACCTCGGTCTGTTTCAAGATATTGACTGACCGGGGTGAGCTGGATTCCGTTCACGGCCGAATCATGATCGCAATGCTGATTCTGCAGGACGTCAGCGTCGTAGTCATGATGCTGATTATCCCCTTTTTAAGCGGAGCCGCGACCAACTTGCCGATAGCTGCGGGCCTGGCCATAGGCAAGACCGTGGCTTTTATCGCGGCGGCCATCGTCGCTGGCTTGTGGCTGCTGCCCTGGTTAATGGGCAAAGTGGGGGGTGTCCGCTCTAAAGAGCTTTTTCTCCTGACTGTCCTGGTTTTGTGCCTGGGCGCTGCAGCCGGAACCCAGATTTTCGGATTGTCTACAGTATTTGGTTCTTTTCTGATCGGGCTGGTTTTACGCCGGACTCGTTTTATTCATCAAGCCCTGGCTGAGATCACTCCCCTGCGGGACATCTTTGCCACCCTCTTTTTCGTTTCATTGGGAATGTTATTAGACCCGCAGTTCGTACTTCAACACTGGCGACTGCTCCTGGCTATCGTAGCCAGCATAATCATCATCAAAACCCTGGTAGTTTATGGAGTGTTGAGGGGTTTCGGCTACAGCGGTAGAATCGCTATACTGGCAGGAGCCGGATTATTCCAGATCGGCGAATTTGGCTTCATACTGGCGCAAACAGGCGTAGAGGGTCAATTTGCATCATCGGATTTTTACAACATAGTGATCGCCAGCGCTATCATAACGATGTTGTTGACCCCTTTATCGATGAGCCTTATTTTCCGCTTATATCAACGCCTGGCCAGAATCGCAGATGGAATAGTATTCAAAGACACCTCGGTGGAGCCTGAATTGAGCGAATTGAAAAACGGCGTGATTATCGCCGGTTACGGCAGAATCGGGCAAAGCGTGGCCTACGGATTGAAAAGCGCCGGTATTCCCTATGTCGTCGTGGACATTGACCCGGCACGTATCTCCGAGGCGCAGGGTTGCGGGGGTTTTTGTATGTTCGGAGATGCCAGCAATGCACGGGTATTGTCCAATTTGAATTTAAAGAGTGCACGGGCACTGGTGGTGGCTTTCCCTGATCCTCTGGCCACCATTACGACGGTAAAGACCGCCCTGGAGATAAATCCCAGTCTTCGTATTATCGTCCGGGCCCATCGCGGACGGGAAGCCGAGCAGTTAAAGCAACTGGGAGTAAAAGACCTGGTCAGCCCCGAATATGAAGCCAGCTTCCGTTTTTTGAAAAAGATATTCAGCTTTTCAGGTATGGGGAAATCCGAGAGGGAACAAATCCTGGATTCGCTGCGAGACGATCAGAGCATGTCTTACTTTGAACATTCTGAAGAGAAGTAAACTAGAGTCTCAGATTTTATCCTGATGTTTTTCATGCTGGCCTTCGCCGTGATCGTGCCCGTGTACACTTTCAATAACTCTCAGGCGTTTGTCTCCTGTGACTACGATACCGAAGGTTTCCAACAATGCCTCGGGGTTGAGGGCAGTTTGGGGAGAGCCGTAAGCTACCACCCGGTGCGCCAGCAGCATGACCTGATCGCAAATAGTGGCTTCTTCCTGAATATCGTGGGTGGCCAGGACAACCGCTGCCCCACGCGCCAGTTCACTTTTAACTGCTTGCAGATAGAGGTCACGTCCGCCGGCATCCAGTCCGGCAGTAGGCTCATCCAGTACCAGCAGATCAGCCCGGTGGGCCAACACCTGGGCTAGATAAGTGCGCTGCTGCTGACCGCCGGAGAGATAACGCATGGGCGTATCAGCGATATTTTCAATTCCCATCATGTGCATGGCCGATCGTACAATCTCATCGTCCTCTTTACGCATCCGCCCCAGAAGACCGTGTACAGGAAAACGACCCATACGCACCACATCTATGGCCTGTAAAGGTAGGATAAATCCGCCGTTGTGGAATTGGCCGAGATAAGCCACTCTGCGGGGGGAGGAACCCGGATCTCTCCCAAAGACGGTCAACGCGCCGCTGAGCGGTTCAATCAAATTAACGATAGTCCTCAGCAGCGTGGATTTACCTGAACCGTTGGTTCCGATCAAAGCCAGGGCCTGTCCATTTTTCAATTCCAGATTGATATCAGGGACGATGACCTCTTCCTTATAACCTATATCCAGGCTGCTGGCATGCACATATATATTTTTATCCATGGTCTTTTTCCTTGGTAGGAATAAATTTACGGCTGCGTATATTTTGTACGACGAAAACGATAAAGAAAATAACAACAGTTACCAGGATGATGGAAGCGCCTGCAGCCAGATTGAGATAGTAGCTTAGCAGAAGGCCGATATACATCGAAAGCACACCGAAAATGACCGACCACATCATCATGATTTTTATACGTCTGGCGAGAAGTGCCCCGGCAGCGGCGGGAGCGATTAAAAGGCCGAAGACCAGAAGTGTCCCAACGGTTTGAAAAGATACGATTACCGTTAAAGCGATCATAAAGAGCATGATGTTATGGTAAAGCCGGGTGGAAAAACCGGCCACTTGAGCCTGTTCAGGATCGAAGCTGAGCAGCAGGAAGGGCCGGGCGCAGACGACGGCGATAGCGATAATCACCACCGTAGCAGCCAGTTGCAGAAAAAGCGATTGAGAACTTATACCCAGGATTTCCCCAAAAAGGATGCGGGTCAGGTCTCCACTGAACGAACTGGAACGGGAAATGATGATTACGCCCAGGGAAAGCATGCCTACAAAAAGCAGACCGATAGCTGTATCTGAGGAGAGACGGGAACGGCGAGTGATTAATGAAATGCCGCCAATCATAAAAGCCGCACCGGCGGCGGCTCCCAGAATGCCGGGCAATCCTACCAAAAAGGCTACTGCTATTCCGGGGAGTACTCCGTGAGAAAGAGCATCCCCGATGAAGGATAATCCGCGCAGGATAACGAAAGTCCCCGCTACGGAGCAGGCTATCGAAACCAGCACACCGGCCAGCAATGCCTGAACCATAAAACTATTCGCTGTAAACGGGTGAATTAACCAGTCCATCTTATTTCCTGAAGATTATTTTAAACCCTCAACAATATCAAGGGCAAGGCTTTTCATAAAAGTATCGTATCTTCCGTCAGGTGGTAATTTATGAGTATTTAATTCAATTACCTTAACATGCGTCTCTTCGCTTATGGCCTTGGCTGCTGCAGGTGAGGTTCCCAACTCGGTAAAGATAGCCTTGACCTGATTTTCTTGAATCAAAGTTTTTAATGAGGCCATATCAGCTGCTGATACTGCAGCTTGGGTTGAAATGCTGGGCACAATGGCCCCGATCAACTTGAAATTATAGCGCTCGGCAAAATAACCTAAGGATTCATGTCCGGTAACCAGCTTACGAGAAGATTCCGGTATTGGGTTAAGGGTTTGCCTGATTTCCTGATCTAAATCGGCTAATTCGGTTTGAAGTCGTTTGGAATCATCCCCGACCTCGATATTTAATTCGCTCTTCAGGTGACTGGCCAGGGCTGCTACCATACTCTGCATCGATATGGGATCCATCCAGACATGGGGGTCTGCTGCTCCGATCGCTTGATCGGGATCACCGGAAGGAATACCTTCTTCAGATCCCACATGCCGCACCATGACATAATCCGTTGCACTGAAAATTGGCACTCTTTTTTGAGAAGCTGCCTCGAGTGTTTTAATAAGCCCGTTTTCCAGTCCCAGACCATTGCATACCACTAAAGACGCATTATTAATGTTTTCAATATCTCTGGCAGAAGGCTGCCACTCATGAGGATCCTGCCCGTTCGGAATAGAAACAATTATTTCGGCCTTATCTCCCACCAGTTCTTTCACCAGAGAACCCAGTACCGAGTAAGTGACTACCACTGTTTTGCGGTTATCAGAGCCTGTTTTTAATGGCTGGCAACCCACCACCAGAACAGCAACTATTATTATAGAGAAAACCAACCAGATATTTTTCAAAACTATTACTCCCGGAGGACGATGGTTCTAGCCGAAGCTTCAGCCACAAAGCGTTTTTTACCGCACTTTTCACAACGGCCGTAGAAGTCTAACCGGTGTTCGCTGATTGCAAAGCCGGTTTCTGCGATTAACCGTTTTTCTAGCAGGCCCAGGTTACAATGAGTAAAATTGACCACCTTACCGCAGTCTGCGCAAATCAAATGATCGTGATGCTCTGCGGGGCAGCCTATATAGCTATGGGTGTTATCTCCGGTATGCACCACACAAACCAGTCCCAGTTCTTCCAGAATATTGAGAGTACGGTAGACCGTTACTGCCCCTACTCCGGGATCGGCCTTTTTGACCTTCTCATAAAGGGCGGAAGGCGTTAGCAATTCTGGGCTTTCAAGCACAGTTTTGATGATGGCGATCCTCTGGGGTGTGACTTTGTGTCCGTTATCACGCAATTGTGCGATTATTTCCGGCAAATTCACCTAATTGAAACTCCTTTTCAATTAATGTATAGGATGGAATTGCCGATGTCAATAGTTTTCGATCTACCTTGGCGCGAAAAGCTTAAAATGGAAAGCCGAATATTTTTAGGGCAAAAATGATATGAATAATTACTGAAGGTAAAAAGATGTACCACAGATAACAATGCCACTTGAAATAACGTTTGTACCATGGGTATTTGTTGATCCATGATGTCAGTTTCCACACATTGATACAGCGGCAAGACAACAGGACCATCAAAATCGAAATCAGATTAATCATTGCCGTTATAAAAACGATACGGGTCATAACTATACCTGAAAACATTTCACACCTCTAATGGTTATTTTATTCCGATGATTCTGTACTTATAGTATATGCAAAGATTAAAATTGAAAAGAACTTGCTCTAATAGTTATCAAAAAATATAAACATCGGGCAGGTCTCGTTTCAGATTGTTTAGACTTTTATTACCTTCTTCAACTATAATTGAGGTATGAATGTCGGCATATGTAAGATCAAGCTGCGACTGCCAGACAACCTCTCTCTTAAAGGAAAAAGGCAGGTGGTTAAATCCGTGACTGCCCGTCTGAAAAACAAATTCAATGTCTCAGTAGCTGAAGTTGAGGACAATGACTTATGGCAATTAGCCACCATAGGCTTGAGTTTCGTAAGCAACGATCAGCGCTTCACCAACGAGGTCTTATCCAAAGCCGTTGAAATGGTGGTCAACAGCCAGGGCGATTTTGAGTTCTTGGACTATCAAATAGAGATATTGGCGGTATGAGGGAGGCAAGCCTTGGATACAGCGGGCTTTCTGCACCACCTGACCGCTCAGCCAGAATATAGCGACCAGATAGCGCATATTGAGCATATCCCGCCTCGTTCCGCTGATTGCGGTGAGTTGGAACGACCACTAATAAAAAAACTACAAGATTGCCTGGATGATAATGCTCTATTGCCTCTTTACAAGCATCAGGCCTACGCTGTCAATGCTGCCAGGGTCGGTGCCAACGTGATGGTGGCAACCTCTTCTGCCAGCGGAAAAACCCTCTGTTATAATGTTCCAATCATGGAAGCCCTGCTGACGGAAAAGAGCAGCCGCGCCCTGTATTTATTTCCTACCAAAGCATTGGCACAGGACCAACTGCGCAAAATGCGCGATCAGTTTTGTCCGGATATACTGGCAAGTGAGGACTGCGCCACTTTTGATGGAGATACACCTCAGAATGAGCGCTTCGATATTAAAAAAAATGCTCGTATTCTGATCACCAACCCCGACATGCTTCACATTGGCATTTTGCCCAACCACCAATCCTGGTCGCGCCTGTTGCGGAGGCTTAGATACGTAGTGGTTGACGAAGCTCATATGTATCGTGGTGTTTTCGGTTCTCATGTGGCACTGGTTTTGAGACGGCTGCGCCGTTTATGTGAAATCTACGGCACCTGGCCTCAATTTATTTGTTGTTCAGCTACCATCGCCAATCCGGGTGAACATGCCGAAAAACTGGTAGGAATGCCTTTTACGGTCGTTTCCAACGACGGATCTCCGCATGGAGGCAAGGATTTCGTTTTCTGGAATCCGCCCCTGATAGATGAGAAAAAAGAGAGCCGCCGTTCCGCCAACAGCGAGGCCACTTTTGTTTTTACAGAGCTGGTGAAGAAAGAAATCCGTACCTTAACTTTTACTCGCACGCGCCGCCTGACCGAGCTCATATATAACTATTCCCGGCAAAATTTGCGGCAGACTGATCGCCGACTAATAGACAAAATAAGGCCTTACCGGGCTGGTTATCTGGCGAAAGACCGACGCAAGATAGAACACGAGCTTTTTACCGGCAAATTGATCGGTGTAGTGGCTACTAACGCTCTGGAAGTGGGCATAGATATCGGCGACCTGGAAGCCACCGTTTTGACTGGTTATCCCGGCAGTGTTTCCAGCACCTGGCAGCAGGCTGGACGAAGCGGCCGGTCCAAACAAAAAGCACTGAGTTTCCTGATCGCTACAGATAACCCGCTGGACCAGTATTTTATGCGTCATCCCGAGAATTTCTTTTTAAGAAATTTTGAAAATGCCTTGATCAATCCGGAAAATCATTATATTTTGCAGGCTCATCTGGCCTGCTCCGCCTGGGAAAAACCCCTCAACGAGAAGGACATTGTCTATTTTGGACAGACCATGTTACAGGAAATCCGGGATATGGAAAAACATGGTCTGCTCAAGTTGCGCGGCGGCCTATGGTATTTCCCGCCTGGCATCGCCTACCCGGCTCAGGCCATTAATATTCGCTCCACTTCCGGCCAGAACTTCAGCATTTTCGATACTTCCACAGACAGCCTGCTGGAAACCATTGAAGCCTCTCAGGCCTTCTTCATGGTGCATACCGGAGCCATTTTCCTGCACCAGGGCGACAACTATCTGGTAACAAAACTCGATCTGGAGAGCCGTACCGCTTATGTCGAACCGGCCGAAGTCAATTACTATACCCGCGCCACCGAAATTTCCGATTTGAAAATAATTGATGAGCAGCACCGGCAGACGCGCGGCCCAACAACGGTTTGCCTGGGCGAAGTAGAGGTCAATGACAGCGTTATTGGTTACCGCCGCAAATCCCAGTTGACCGAGGAAATATTGGGAGAAGAGGCACTGGAATTACCGCCACAGATTTTCACTACTATTGCATTATGGTTTGATTTGCCGCAGGTTGCTGTTTCGCGTATCTCAAAAACAGGAAGAGATTTTGCCGGAGGCATTCATGCTGTAGAACATGCTGCCATTTCCATTTTACCGCTTTTTGCGCTCTGCGATCGCAATGACATCGGGGGTGTTTCTACGCCTTTCCATGCCGATACCGGCAAGGCCCAGATTTTTATTTTTGATGCCCATCCTGGAGGTATCGGTATTGCAGAAAAAGGCTTTGAGTTGATAAATGACTTGTGGCAGGCTACCTACCGGGCCATCGTTGAATGCCCCTGTCAGGATGGTTGTCCAAGCTGCATTCAGTCACCCAAATGCGGGAACAACAATGAGCCTCTGGATAAAAAAGCGGCAGTGATCATTCTGGAGGAACTGCTGGGAAAGGAATCCTGAAAGGTTAAACAGTGGATTTGCATTTGCTTTGGCGTGGCGGATTGGTTAAAGTGTTAATAAAGGTTTCAGCCCGGCTTGCCTAAGGCCGGGCTGAATCTTGGAGAGATAAATGAAAAAGCCGTGTCAGCTATCCTGACATTGACTATAATAGCAAACAATTGTTAAGCGATTATTAATATTGCAGGTATTTTCCCCACTATTCCAGGAGAAACGAGTGTTTAAAAATATTTTTAAGAAAGCCTTACAAACAACTAAGGAAAATTGGTTTTCCAAGGCCATGCACCTCTTTGACCGTTCCAACATTGACGATACCATCTGGGACGAATTGGAAGAACTCTTGATTGCGGCAGATGTAGGCATGGAAACTACCGAAAAATTGATTGCAAACACCAAAGCGACTGTCAAGGAAGCGAACCTCAAAGACGGTGAACAAGTGCGGGAAGCCCTGAAAAACGAAATGGTTTCGATTCTCAATATTCAGGCACCTTCACCTGTCGTTGCTGCGATTCCAGAAGTTGTTCTGGTAATCGGGGTTAATGGCTCCGGCAAGACCACCTCCATTGCCAAGCTCGCCTATCTGGCGAAAAGTGAAGGCAAATCCGTCTTGTTGGCGGCTGGAGACACCTTTCGTGCCGCCGCAATCGACCAGCTCAGGACCTGGGCTGAACGGGCCGGGGTGGAGATTGTGGCACACCAGCCTGGAGCTGATCCAGGGGCAGTGGTTTATGATGCCATGGCTGCCGCTAAAAGCCGGGGGTCGCAGCTCTTAATTATTGATACTGCCGGACGCTTGCACACCAAGTTCAACCTTATGGAAGAACTTAAAAAAATCAGGCGGGTGATTAACAAAACCGATATTACCGCACCGCATGAGGTTCTGCTGGTGCTGGACGCCACTACTGGTCAGAACGGACTTTTACAGGTGAAAAACTTCACTGAGGCTGCTGGCATTACCGGCATCTTCCTGGCCAAACTGGACGGCACCGCTAAAGGTGGTATTGCCCTGGCTATTTGTGATCAACTAAAAATCCCGGTTAAGTATATCGGTGTCGGGGAGCACATGGAGGATATCGCCGCTTTTAACGCCCGTTCCTTCGTGGAGGCTCTCAGTTCCTGACCTGGTTAGGAGTGTGTGGGTATTATGAATAATGTATTTTATATCAATGTCGACCCGATTTTATTCCGCTTTGGACCATTTACGGTGGGTTGGTACGGGTTGATGGTAGCTTTGGCCGTAGTTTTTATAGTCGGCTGGATGCTCTGGCAGAACAAAAAATATAAGACCCTCAGTAATGATGCCATTCTAACTGCCTGTTTGATCGGTATTCCCTCCGGTGTGATCTTCTCCAAATTATTACATGTGATTGACCAATGGAAATTCTACATGGAGAATCCAGGTCTGATCTTCAGCGGCCAGGGATTGACGATCTGGGGGGCTGTGCTGGGCGCTGTTATCGGCATCTGGCTTTATAGCCTGATATCCAGGCAGATGCATTTTGCCGAATTCGGTGATATGGTCGCTCCGGGTGTGATGATTGCCCAGGCTATCGGCCGGGTAGGCTGCACCTTTAATGGCTGCTGCTACGGCATTGAGTCCGATTCCGCCTGCGCCGTAATTTACACCAATCCCAACTCTTTTGCGCCTAATGGCATCCCCGTTTTGCCTACACAGATTTTTGAAATCGGTTATGATTTGGTGGTCTTTGTGATATTACTGCTTCTGCGCAGAAAGCTTAAGCCGCAGGGTTCGCTGTTTGTGGTCTATTTCGCTCTATATGGAGCCTGGCGCTTCGGCATTGAATACATCCGCTCTGGAACTCCTTTCCTGTTCGGCATGCACCAGGCCCAATTGATCGGCCTTATTGTCCTGCTGGTTACCATTCCGATCATCATATTCAGAGTCAGATGGAAAAAGAACGAAGACGAAAATATTATTCAGGAAAATACAAAGGATTCTAATAATGGAAAAACCGGTTAGAGTACGTTATGCCCCCAGTCCAACGGGCTTTCCCCATGTCGGCAATATCCGCACCGCCCTGTTCAACTGGCTGTATGCCAGGCACACCGGTGGAAAATTCATCGTGCGGATTGAAGATACCGATACCGCCCGCACGGTGCCTGGTTCGCTGGAAGCGATCCTGGACAGCCTGCGCTGGCTGGGACTGGACTGGGATGAAGGCCCGGAAGTGGGCGGAGATTACGGTCCCTATGTGCAGTCGCAGCGACTGGAAACTTATAAAAAAATAGCTGAAAAATTAATAGCAGAGGGTTTTGCCTATCGCTGTTATTGTACTTCCGAACGATTGGAAGCCATGCGGACTGAACAAACGGCAAATAAACAAACGCCCGGATATGACCGCCACTGCCGCAACTTGAGCGCCGTGGAAAGACAAAAGCTGGAAGCCTCAGGCGACTCCTCCGTCATCCGTTTTAAGACCCCGCTGGACGGGCGCACAATCTTTCAAGATATGCTGCGCGGGGAAGTGGCCTTTGAAAACAGCACTGTCGATGATTTTGTGCTGTTAAAAACAGATGGTTTCCCGGTTTACCACCTGGCTAATGTCATTGACGACCATTTAATGGATATTTCGCATGTCCTGAGGGCTGAGGAATGGCTTTCCAGCACGCCCAAGCATGTTATGCTTTACAATGCTTTAAAATTTGATCCGCCGCAATTCGCCCATATGCCCCTTATTTTGGGACCGGACCGCAGCAAACTTAGCAAACGGCACGGCGCTGCCACCCTTACCGAATACCGGGACCAGGGTTATCTGCAAGAAACAATGCTAAATTTCCTGGCGCTGCTGGGTTGGTCGCTGGACGATAAAAATGAGATTTTCAGCCGCCAGCAATTGGTTGATATCTTCTCATTGGAGCGGGTCAGTCGCACGGCCGGAATTTTCAATAAGGAAAAACTGGACTGGTTGAACGGTATGTATATCCGCACCCTGCCGGTTGACGATTTGACGGCTAGGGTCTTGCCATTTATGGAAAAGTATTTACCACCGGATGTCAGGCGGCCTTTAGATATTAACTACGTACGGCAAATCATGCCTCTGATACGGGAAAGGATTGTCACACTGAAAGATGCGGCTGC
>CAITCX010000222.1 GCA_903890885.1 uncultured Dehalococcoidia bacterium | reverse complement strand
AGCCCTGAAGGCAGCCGCATCCTGTTGACTGCGCGTCAGAGTGAGAATGAAATATTAATAACCGTCAAAGATGAAGGCTTAGGGATATCCCCTGAAGACCAGGCTGTTCTTTTCCAGCCGTATCAGCGGGTAGGACGGGAACAGAATAAAATTCAAGGTTTGGGCCTGGGCCTCACGGTAGTCAAACAAATAATAGAGGCCCACGGCGGCAAGATATGGGTAACCAGTGAATTGGGCAAAGGCAGCACTTTTAGCTTCACGATACCCTTAAAATAGTATTTGTTACCAGCTGGATATTTTGCGTTACCAGAGGTGCCCAACTTACCCCGATGGTCAAGAAATTAAGCGTATTTAACCGCCTAAGAACACTTTCTAATTATGATCTAAAATCGTCCATGCGAGGGAGCCAACTCCGGTTCAGGGGGGAGAGCCATAAAAACCAATATAAAATAAGAGTCTTCAAAATGAAGACTCTTATTAATTACAAATAGATTTAATTGGTTTTAGCTTTTTAGACTTTGGTTTATGTCAGCAGCGGCTCGTTTGCCGGCTCCCATGGCACTGATTACCGTAGCAGAGCCGGTAACAATATCACCACCTGCCCAGACCAGTTTCTTCTGAGTTTTGCCGGTGGCTTCATCGGTTACCACAGTACCTTGTTTGGTAGTTTCTAATCCCCGTGTCGTAGCCGCTATAAGCGGATTGGGCGTCGTGCCTAAGGCGACTATGACTACATCTACATCCATCACGAACTCACTGCCCGGCTTAACGCTAGGTCTCCTTCGTCCGCTCGCATCGGGTTCACCCAATATCATCTCATAGCATTCCATAGCCTTAACATTGCCTTGCTCAGTGCCGATAAAACTCTTGGGATTAGTCAGGTACTTAAAGATAATACCTTCCTCTTCCGCGTTCTCAGCTTCTTCCCGGCGGGCAGGCAATTCATCCTTAGAACGGCGGTAAACTATGTAGACCTTTTCTGCTCCCAGCCGCAGAGCGCATCTGGCGGAATCCATCGCGACATTGCCGCCGCCGATTACGGCTACGTTTTTGCCTATCTTCACAGGTGTGTCATATTCGGGGAATTTATAGGCTTTCATTAGATTTACCCGGGTCAAAAACTCATTGGCAGAATAAATACCATTCAAATTTTCACCGGGAATATTCATAAACATCGGCAGTCCAGCTCCGGTGCCCAGAAAAACAGCATCATAACCATTACTCAATAATTCATCTACAGTCTCAAGTTTACCAATCACCGAATCCAGCCTGATCTCCACACCCAATGACTTTACATAGTTGACCTCATTCTGGACAATAGCTTTTGGCAACCTGAACTCAGGAATGCCGTACATCAATACTCCACCCGCTGTATGTAAAGCCTCGAACATGACAACTTTGTGACCTAACCTGGCTAAATCAGCCGCGGCGGTTAGGCCAGCGGGGCCGGTGCCCACTATGGCCACCTTTTTGCCGGTCGGAGGCGGCAAGGTTATTTTAGTAGCCAGCTTATCTTTGTTTTCTCTCTCCCAGTCAGCCACGTATCTTTCCAAGCGGCCGATGCCGACGGCTGCGCCTTGCTTGTTTAGAGTACAGGCGGATTCGCATTGCGACTCCTGGGGACAAACTCGACCGCAAATACCCGGTAAACTATTTTTATTTTTAAGAGCTTTAACAGCCTCAGGCAAATTGTTTTCGCGCAGGGCCAATATAAACTCCGGTATATCTACTCCCACTGGACAACCTAAAGTACAATTACGCTTTTTACACTGAATACAACGACTGGCTTCCTGTGTAGCTTCTTTCAAATCAAAACCCAAAGCGACCTCATCGTAGTTCTTGGCCCTTACTTTGGGGTCCTGCCTGGGCATTTCTAAGCGGTTCAGATCTATCTTAGCCATATATCTCCTTTAGCTTCAATCCTGTTTATTTGCTTTTACACTTGCATTGCCATTGTTCCAGAGAACTTTTTTCTTCTGTGGCAAAACCTCGTGACCGTGTTGCCATCAAATTCCAATCTACTTTGTGGCCGTCAAAGTCAGGACCGTCTACACAAGCAAATTTAGTATTGTTATCTACCGATACCCGGCAGCATCCGCACATACCTGTCCCATCTACCATCAGGGGATTCAGACTAACGATGGTCTTAACCCCAAAAGGTTGAGTGGTTAAGGCACAAAATTTCATCATAGGAATCGGACCGATGGCGATAACTCTATCGATTTTCTGGCCTGAAGCTAATAGTTCTTTCAATGGCTCAGTTACCAGCCCTTTGCGGCCGTAGGTGCCATCATCAGTGCAAACTATTAATTCATCACTGGCCATGCGAAGTTTATCTTCCCAGAACAGCAAACTCTTATTACGGGCACCCATGATAGAGATAACCTTATTTCCGGCTTGTTTTAAACCATGAGCGATAGGGGTAATAGGAGCTACTCCGATACCTCCCCCAACGCAGACTACTGTACCATATTTTTCTATATGGGTTGGTATACCCAGGGGCCCGACGAAGTTTTCAATAGAATCGCCGGCATTTAAACGGGCTAAACGGCAGGTAGTAGCGCCGGCTTCCATAAAGATAATAGTTACGGTACCAGCTTTGGAGTCCCAGTCAGCGAAGGTCAGGGGAATTCGCTCGCCCTTTTCATCAATGCGGACAATGACAAACTGCCCGGGTAAGGCCTTCCTGGCTACCTCAGGAGCATCTATTTTAAAGAGGTGAACCAGGGGCGCCAGGTCCTGGCGGTCCAGTATCTTAAACATAGATTATTATCTCCTCTTACTATTTCTTATTTTTTTATTTTATGTATCCATATCGAGGATACCAGGGCTTGGACCAGTTCATTGAAATCAAATATCAGACTAATCTCATTTACACATGAAAAAACGTTACTTGTTTACATCTTACGTAAACCTTTCTTAATATAATGTAACATGATCTTCATAAAGGCTCAACTGAGTCATACGATAATCGATTTCGGGGTCGCCCGACGAACGTTTTAAATTGGAAACTCTCTTTATGGCCTCGCGCGGAACGTAACCATAGGGGATATCCATCAGCTACCGGGCACAATAGAAACAATTGCTGAAATTGACAATCACTTTAGATGAGTATATTGTCAAACTTGGATAACAGTGTAAAGATAAGCCGTGTCGCTGAGAGACAGCTTTGAAAGTCCCGGTTTTGTATGTATAACGAATTCCCTGACAAAAACATCGCAAGAGTTCCAGATTTTAAGATGCTATGACACATCAGAAAATACCCATTGACAGTCCAACCAATCTATTACTTCATTCTAATCCCGCTGGTTCCTCTACAACCCTGTTGAAGGCCGATTCCGGGTTGTTTGCGGAGATCCCTGGCAAAAAGGAGACAGCCTATGAGTAAAAAACATAACAATTTTCCGAAAGGCAATCCCGGAAATAGCAGCCCCAAATATCAATCAAATCCCCGGACAGGGTGGAGAGACGCTGCCTTTTGGAAGGCCCTGGAAGATTATAACAGGCTGGATACCAGGGATAGGGCAAACGGGCTCAAGTCACTAGGCATGATCGTTAAAGACGATGATATTATGCGTGTACTGACAAAAAGTCACTTTGTTATTCCCGGCGTTACCCGTTTTAAGTGCATAAATTGCGGCGAATGTTGTAGATATGCCAAGAAAATAGCTACTTTTACTTACGAGAGCTGCGCATTTCTTAACGAGAAAAATATGTGCAGCAAACATGAGACCCGTTATCTGGTCTGTAAATGGTTTCCGTTTTGGGTATATCAGGATGAAAAGTTCGGCTCGCTTTTGACCATTAAACCCTATTGTGGTGGATACGGTCTTGGAGAATTTATAGACTATGATAAAACGATGGGCAGAATGTCAGAACTGTCTCTCCAAACAGCCAAGGAAGATGACGGCGCATTTGTTATTCACGAGTTGCTTCATTTACCTGGCTCAAAGGAGTGGGTATTTCCCTCCAAAGAAAATGTCGATAAATTGTTGAGGCTTTTGTCCAAAACCGAGGTAAAAGCGCCCGCTAATATTCCTTCTGATATTGAACTGGTAGGCGAACTGCACTATGCCCACCATTATACATCCGGTTTGCTGGGCAATATTTCTGATCCCCAATTAACCGTCAATGAGACTGGGGTTATTACAGATGTCAACGAGGCTTTTTGCAAGTTGTGTGGAAAGGAACGAGACAATCTGGTTGAAAGGAAATTATCCTCCTTGTTCATGAACAGTGAAGGTGCTGCCAATGACATCCAGGCCTGTTTTTACCGCGGTAAAATTACAGCTATTCCGCATAGAATCAAGCTGGGTAATAAAACAACCGTTCCAGTTCTTTTTAATGCTATGACTTTCCGTGCCAGAAACGATGGATTGGTTCACGGAAGCTTAATATGTATTAAAGAAATCACTGATATTATTTACAACGAATTAGCGCAGTCTAAAAATTATGTCCGGGGTTTAATCGAAGCCAGTCTGGATTGTTTCATGGTTATCAACATTGATGGAACGCTTATGGACGTTAATCAGGCTTTTATTAAGCTAACAGGATATTCAAGAGAAAGGCTAATAGGAGACTATTTCAACCACCACTTCATAAATCCGGAGGAAGCCCAAAAAGGTATTTCCATTACCTTTAAAGATGGACAAGTAAATAACTATGAACTTGAACTAAAAACAGCGAGCAACGAAACAATTCCCGTTTCATTTAACGCCTCCGTTTTTAATAATAATGAGGGCATTGTTCAGGGCATATTTGCCGTAGCGCGGGATATCAGGGAAAACCGCAGAATTATGAAACAGTTGGAAGATTCCATAAACTATGCCAGGGGATTAATCGAAAGCAGCGTCGATCTGATGGTTACAGTAAACTGTGAAGGTATTATCACAGATGTGAATGAAGCTGCGGCTGAATTAACCGGCTGCTCTCGAGAGAAGTTAATCAATTCTCGCTTTCAGGACTATTTTACTGAGCCGCAAAAAGCAGCTAAGGGTATTAATATCGCCTTTAACGATGGCAAGGTTAAAGGGTATGAACTTGAACTAATTGGTTTAGAGGCTGAAAAAATCTCGGTTTCGTTTAACGCCAATGTATATAAAAACAGTGAAGGGACCGTAATAGGGGTTTTTGCTATCGCGAGAGATATGCGGCAGAGTAAAGCCACCTGAGAGCAGACCTATTTAATAGTATTTTTTAATTTTCTGGCAGCCTGTTCTTCCTCTAGCGTTTTTTCTCTGGCAAGATAGGCTTCTTTGCGGGCCTTATCTTTGGCTTGTTCTCTCGTTTTTTCGTTGGCAAGATTATCTAACCGCTTGTTTTCCTGTACCTTCTGCCCGTCTTCTATTTTCTTCTCTCTGGCTAAATAAACCTGGGTCCGCTCTTTATCTCTGGTGAGTATTTTGATTTCTTCAGCTTTAAGCTTCTCTTTTCGCAACATTTCTCTGGCAATATATTCTTCCTGGTTTTCCATTTATTTCTCCTATATTGTCACGATATTGGCTAGCTGGACAAGCATGAATAACAGGATATAAACCTGTTAAACCAGTACAGGGGCTAATATATTGGGATTCACTACTTTCTGTGGCTTATCAAAAACAGGTTTTCTTTCTTCCCGCGATAAAAGGGAGGCATAAGGGCCTAAAAGTTCATCATACCTGTTATGATAAAATTCAGGTAAAACGTCTGTCTCATGCTCATGAAAAGCCCTGAACTGAGCATCAGTATTTAATAAGTTTAAAATCTCGCTCAAACTTCTGATCATATTCCGGTTACCCAGAGTTTTTACCAAATTATATCCAGCCGGGAAGAAGTAAGGAGCACTTTTTAGCCTGGTTAACAGCATCTTTCCTGAGGAGATATGAGAAAAAAGATCGATGAGTTTCTCATAATAGGCAGCAGTCGTGTAATTTTTTAACACAAATGCCAGATACGGCATGTAGTAAAAAGTAAACGGCATAGATGTCAGAATCCGGTTTTCACTTAAATATCTCTCAGAGAGAGGCGTATGGCCAAAGGGGACCGGGATATTAAAATTCGGCATGACAAAAGGCACACGTGAGGCAAACTCCTTAGTCAGTTCTATGGGTTCATCACCTGTATCCACATCCAGACCAAACATAAAATTGGCCTGGATTCCCGTCACGTACGGCCGAATGTTATTAAACTGTTCGATTACTTTATCTAATTTTTTGCGGGGGGATAAAGAAGACCCGGCTCCCACCTTGTTTGAATAGGCTGTCCAGGATTCTACTCCAGGAATAATATAGAAATTACCCATCGCTTTCAAACGTTCTAATCTCTTGCTATTCAGCACGCTCAGTGAAGATTCCATAGTGTAACTAAGACGCTTGCGACCAGGTATCTTCTCCAGTACATCAAAGACCTGTTCAAATTTCACAGCAAAATTAGGATCATGCAGACCTACCATTACCCTGGGAAAATGTTGGAAGACGTAACGCATATCCGCTTCCAGTTGGTCCAAAGGCAAGAGTGTATAGGGATTATTCCAATCAATACAGAAATCACAAGAATTCGGACAACCGATGCTGGTAATCATGGGGACAGTAGTAAAGGGATATGCCCGCCCTTTCAAAAAAGTAGAGGATCGAATTTCAGGCATTCGTTCTTCGACGCCGGGTATATTTTTTAAAGGACGACCGCTGGTGAGGAAAACGTTTTTAGGTTTGTCACTCAGAATCTCTTTTATCAGGGTTTCATCGCAATCACCTACAACAATGTCAAAGAAACGCAGGCAATCTTCTGAAAACTGTTTAGCATGGGGACCGCCCAGAACTGTGAGGGTTTTCTCTTTGCGATACAGCTTTGCCAGGGCATAAGCCAGAGCACTGGCCTGAGTATAGGTCGAAATGAACACGATATCCAGATTTTCAGGAAGCAGTTTTTTGGGGTCGTGACTACCGAAATACGAAGCATAAAAGACCTCGTGCCCTAGATTACGACACCAAACACTGATAGCCTGAGGCATGATACTGGCATATTGTTTGGTAACAATGTTGCTGTAGGCCGTATGGAGCAGATTTTTAGTGGCTCCAGCACTCATTAGCTCAAGAATTCCAATCTTCAATTTCCACTTCCTGATTACAGTATATGTTTTTTAAGCGAAACGCTGGGTCTATATCGCATACGATTAATAAAATCTATAATATATGCGGTTGCCATTGGTGGTTGTTAATTACACGGAAATAAGTCGAAAGCCTGCTTGCCTTGTTTTTATAATTAGTACGGTTAAAAAGAAGCTAAAAAAGACTTAAAGGAAAACGCGGGAAAACTTGCCTAACTTTCTGCGAAGATTTTTAAAATTTAGTTGTTTATAATCCAGGAGATTTCAAGCCCTATTAAGCATACTAAACCAACCATGGCTTCGTGATAAGCCAGTCTCGCGGATTTAAAATACCTTAAAATTCGTTAACACCTGAAGCAGGCAATATCGTCTGTCTCTCAAAATACATCCGAGCCTTTAATATATAGAGATATGTCACTTTGATTCGGGTTTAGACCACCCAAAGCGGTCTGAATTTACCTCTTTGCAGCAGTTACAATATTTACAGGTCATCTGGTAACGCTGAATGATCCAATAATGAGCTTCACTCGGACTTTTCTCACACTTCCATCTATCGGATGCAATGAATTCCCTATCCCCGGTCACCTTCATAGAACTCTGCCCCATACCGGCCTCCTCATTTTTAAGAATAATTAAAAATTTCTCGGATAACCAGGCTTCTTGAACACGGGATAACGGGAAATTGTAACTGAATTGTCGATGGAATATATTCCACCGAAGTCATTGCTTAACTCTATACTCTTATCCAGTGATTTACAAATTAAGGTTTATTATTAATCAAACATTCCAAATAATTGAACTATAGTAAAAGTTAACTCTGACACTTCAACCAGATATCTGCGGCATCAAACTTAGAACTGGTAGGAATTTTTACTTCAGCCAAAATTCCGCATTTTGAACAAATCTTCCGTCTACCCCTGAACCCGCAAAGACGGCATAAAATATTTTTTCATATTATGATAAATAAGAGACCCGCCTAAAATTTGACAGGAGTCTTCATGTCTTGTACTTTGGATGTACGAAACCATCAGTGAAAAAGCAAAATATT
>CAITCX010000221.1 GCA_903890885.1 uncultured Dehalococcoidia bacterium | reverse complement strand
CCCCTGTTCTGATAATCGTCTCTCACGACGAAAGAGACTTCCGCGGAGTGGGTGTTGGTTTCCATATTATATTGGCCCATTCCAACGACTATTTCTTTCTCATCTTGTGTTATCGTAGCTACTACACCTACTTCCCGACTGTAATCAATTATAACAAATTCCTGAAGTCTTTCATGCGGCATGTCTTTGCGCCGGGAAATGAACCTACGATATAGACTGTTATCAGATAATCCGTAAAATAAATCCTTGAGTAAGGGTTCGTCGCTGATCTTAATAGGACGGATAAATATTTCCAACCCGGTCCTGGTAGTGCGATAGGTTTCCTGTTCCTTAGGGTATTCGCCCGCCTTGCCGGAGATAAAAGCCTGGTCCTTATATATCAAATTCTGGGCCTTGGCTTCCTGGATCAAGTCTCTTCTAAACTTGGGATGGGCAATTGAGATCAATTCCATAGCCCGTTCGCGTATGTTTTTCCCGTGCAAATAGGCAATGCCATATTCGGTGACCACATAATGGATGTCGCCGCGATTGAGCGTAATCCCGGACCCTTCAGTCAAGAACGGTACGATACGAGAGACGCTTTCATCGTTGGCAGTAGATGGCAAGACCAGAATAGAGCGACCGCGAGGTGAGAGAACGGCTCCGCGCATAAAGCTGGCCTGACCGCCCATACCGCTATAAAAGGTTTTACCCAATGATTCTGCGGTAGACTGGCCTGTCAGGTCGATCTGCAAGGCACTATTAATAGCCACAAAAGACTCATATTGGGCGATTGTTAAGGGGTTGTTGGTATAATCGATGGATTTAAATACAATAGACGGATTATCGTGGACAAAATTATAGGTGTCGGTTTTACCCATGCAGAAGGCTGCAATAGACTTCCCGCGGTCAACATTCTTCAGGCTATTATCAACCACACCCAGTCTCATCAACTCGACAATGCCATCGCTGATCAACTCGGTATGGATACCCAAGTGTTTTTTCCCGGCTAGATTAATAAGAATGGCGTCTGGTACGCTGCCGTATCCCACCTGTAGGGTATCGCCATCCTGAATCAAGCGGGCGACATAGTTGCCTATCTCCTGAGTGACACCAATATGTGTATCTTCAGGGAAGTTGTATTCCAGAAGAGGTTCGTCATGGTGAACTATGTAGTTAACTTTGCTGATATGTATAAAACCATCCCCATGCGTACGAGGCATGAATCTATTAATCTGAACGACCACGATAGAGGCCTGTTCAACTGCCGCTTTAACGATATCAACGCTTATGCCCAGGCTCATATAGCCATGTTCATCAGGGGGTGACACCTGTATTAAAGCAACATCGATGGGAATAACTTTTTTAGCGAAAAGCCTGGGTACTTCCGATAAAAAGACAGGCGTATAATCCGCCAGACCTTTATTAACTGCCTCGCGTGTGCTATTGCCAATAAAAAAGGAGTTATGCCTGAAATTGTATTTGAAGCGTTCTTCGGCATATGGCGCCAGTCCCAGTGACCAGATATGGATGACTTCAGCGTCGAAAAAGGCCTTGGGATAAGATTCAGTGTAATTGATTAGCGCGCTTACCAGATACTGCGGCTCGCTGCAAGCAGAGGAGATAAAAATACGGTCGCCCCGATGAATATGGTTGAAAATCTGGGTCTCAGGGATAAATTTCTCCGGAAACTCCATTTTTGCTTTATTTATAAGATCTGTGTTCATCACCATAAAAATATGTCAACGCCTCTAGCAAACCTTAGTTCATTGTACATCAAGGTCAGCTAAAAGTGAAAAATTATACGCATTGGATAGGTCTATATAATATGACTATGCGAATATATGTTATTCCAAGATGGATGATTCAAAGGCAAGATTAAGCAAGTTTTAATAAAGAAAAACCCTTAAGAATAGAGGCCTTTTAAAACTCCTGACGGCCTTCCAGCGCCCGACTTAAAGTCACATCATCGGCATACTCCAACTCTGTACCGAAGGGCAGTCCCCTGGCCAAACGGGTGACTTTGATTCGCAGGGGCGCGATCATATGATGCAAGTATAGGGCAGTCTGCTCACCTTCAAGATTGGTGTTAGTGGCAAGAACAGTCTCAGTGACGGTTCCATTCCTCAGTCGCTCAAGAAGCTCGTTGATACGCAAATCTTCTGGGCGGATTCCATCGCCGGGAGACAATGCTCCGTGCAAGACAT
>CAITCX010000220.1 GCA_903890885.1 uncultured Dehalococcoidia bacterium | reverse complement strand
TTATGAGTCCTTTCTTCAGAAACATAACAACCACCTGTTGGTTACACTGGTATTTAACTAACTGACCTTTCTGAAGCAGATGACAACTCTTCTCCTTAATGCTAATCTATACGGGAGAGAGGTTTGTGCTTGAAAGATAAAAGTCTGGAGATGCTGGAATTCCCCAGGGTGATCGAGATACTGGCCGGATACACCGGCTTTGCCGTCAGCCGCGATATGGCGCTGGCCTTGAAACCTTCTAACAACTACGAATATGTTGAGCGCATGCTGAAACAATCGGCGGAGGCCAGGCATCTGCTCTCCATCGAGCCGGATTTCTCAATCGGCGGTGTGTATGATATCCGTGAAGCGGCAGTGCTGGCCGCCCGCGGCAAGATTCTGGAACTTCAGACCCTGGTCGATGTACAGCGGACACTGACCGGCCTGCGCTTTTTACATAATAAGTTAAGCCGCCTGGCCGATGAAGCTCCGCTGCTGGCCGCCATAAACAAAAGAATCACGATCCTGCCGGAGCTTGAGAAAGAGATCGCCCGCTGTATTTCTCCCGGCGCTGAGCTGATGGACACTGCCTCTGAGCGCCTTTCCGAAATCCGCTATCTGCTTAAAGATAAAAGAGTTCAAATAATGAGCCGGCTGGATACGATCATCAAGTCCAGCGAGTCTGAAAAATATATCCAGGACTCTCTGATCACCGAGCGGGACGGTCGCTATGTCATTCCGGTCAAAGTGGAGATGCGCAAAGAATTTAAGGGCATTGTGCATGATATTTCCAACACCGGCGCCACTGCCTTTGTCGAACCTATGGCGACTATTGACCTGGGCAACGAATTGCGCGAACTGGTCATTGAAGAGCAGCACGAGATCGAGCGCATTCTGGCGGCCTTGAGCAATCGGGTAGGCGCTGAAGAAGTGACTCTCTCTTTGAATTTGAAACTGGTAGCGGAGATCGACCTGGCTTTGGCCAAGGCTCACTTCGCCGACCGCTTCCACGCCACCGAACCTATCATAACCGGTGTGAAAGGGCCGGACGGCCTGGTCACACCCCGTCTGCTGCGCCTGAAAAACGCCCGCCATCCTCTTCTGAAAGGCAAGCCGGTGCCCTTAAATCTGGAAATGGGCGAGGACTTCAGAGGGCTGATCATCACGGGCCCCAATACCGGCGGTAAGACGGTAGCTCTGAAAACCGTTGGTCTATTAGCCTTACTGGCGCAAGCCGGTCTGCCCATCCCGGTAGCCCATGAAAGTTGCGTACCACTTTTCGATGGTGTCTTTGCCGATATCGGCGATGAGCAGAGCATAGAATCCACTCTCTCCACCTTTAGCTGGCATATGGGCAATATTGTCAATATTTTAAGAGACGCCACGAACCGGAGCCTGGTGCTGCTGGACGAACTGGGCACGGCCACCGATCCATCGGAAGGGGCCGCACTGGCCCAGTCTATATTGAAGCATTTTGTAGGCAGCGGCACCCTGGTGGTCGCCACTACCCATTTCAGCGAGCTTAAAGCCTTTGCCCATGCCACTCCAGGCGTCCGTAACGCCTCACTGGACTTCGATCCGGTTACTTTAGGTCCCACTTATCATCTGACCCTGGGCATCCCCGGTGGCAGCAACGCCCTGGCCATTGCTTCTCAACTGGGTTTACCAGCCGAAATCATTGAAGGGGCCAAAGAAAGATTGAGCAAGGGCGCTATCGAGATCGAGACCATGCTGAGCGACCTGATGAAGGAAAAACAGAAACTGGAATCGATGCAGAACGCTATCCGGGAGGAAAAAGACAGGGCCGAAAAGCTGAGCATTCAGTTGGAAGAGGAGCGCCAGAAGATCAAAGTCGAGGAGCAAGAATTACTCCATGAAACCCGCGCCCGGCTGGTGCGCGAGGGCGACGAACTGCTTAAAGAAATCCGTGACGCTATGTCCGAACTCAAGAAGAACAAGTCGCAGGAGAAGGTGGAACAGGCCCGGCAAGCCCTCAATACTCTGCGTGAGCAGCTTATTGGCAAGAACTGGAAACCTGCTGTTGCGGCAGGACAGGCGGCCGATGAACCGGTTTTTAAAGTGGGCGCCAAAGTCTGGTTGGCCGGTATGAATGTTCAGGGCACCATAGCTTCAGGGCCGGACAGCAATGGACAATACGAGGTGCTGGTAGGAAATACGCGTGCCAGAATGGCGCCTGAAAACCTGGAGAAGGTTCAGGGATCCAGGAACGCCAGCTGGGTACCGGCGGTTGCCCGTGACAGTCAGACTCGCCGCGTCGTCTCTATGGAACTCGACCTGAGAGGCAAGCGGGCTGATGAGGTGGAGATCGAATTGGATGCTTATCTAAATGACGCCAGTATGGCTAATCTGGCGGAGGTGCGGATTATTCACGGTATGGCTACCGGCACTGTCCGTCAAATAGTACGGGCCTTTTTGGCCTCTCATCCTCTGGTCAGTGGGTTCCGCTCCGGCCAGCGTGAAGAGGGCGGCGACGGCGCTACCGTGGTCAGGCTCTAATGATGCTGACGCCCAACCGTTATAAATTAAGCCGGACCTCCACGCTGCATTTTCTGGACGAGACAAAAAAATCGCAGCATGAAATCACTACCCTCTATTTGCCCCCCGGTTCCCCCGCTAAAAACGTGGCCGGGCTGCTAGAGACTTTCATAGAACCTGAAAACATACCGGATAAATTGAGCGAATACATTGAAAAGTCTCCTACCGGCTCCATTATCCTGTGGGGCGATCACGACCGATATTTGATACTACCTCCTTTCTCTATCCACAAGGAGGAGCTGTTTCACCGCTTTGAAGGCAGGCCTTTAATAGCCCTTTTAGAAGCCGACATACTGGTTGCCCTGGTGCTGGTCAGGCTGGGGCATTATGGGATCGGGGTCTTCCGGGGGGAGGGACTGCTGTCCAGTAAAGTCGGAACCGGCCTGGTCCATGCCCGCCACAGGCAGGGAGGATCGTCCTCACACCGCTTCGAACGGCACCGCTACAAACAGATGGAGACTTATTTCACGCAGGTTGGAGTTCACATCCGCGAGCAGCTGGAGCCTTATATTAAATCTTTAAACTATTTGATCTACGGCGGCCAGCGTGAAACGCTGATGGAATTTCGCAAGCAAATCGATGTTTTAAAAGCCTTCGATGAACGCACTCTGGACCTGATCCTTAATATTCGCGAGCCTAATCAGGCCGGCCTGGACGAGGCCATCCGTGAAGCCTGGTCCTGCCGCTTCATCCGCTGGGAAAATTAAGCCTTTTTCGGCTTTGCCTTTTCTTTTTTCTGCGCAGACTGATAATCCTTGATCAACGCCTCCGCGTCGGTAGTAGTGAACCCGCCGGCTTTTAAGATGGCCAGCGCCACGAAATTATCCTCAATAACGCCTCCGCTGACGCCCAGTCCGCCCATGAGGACGCCGTCTTTGATCAGGGGATAACCGCCGTGGAAGGTGATCCAGCGTTCGTGGTAAAAGAGCGGGACCAACTCTCCGCTGCGGTAGGCTCCCGCAAAATTACCGGTAGGCATTTTACCCAGGACCGAGGTATAGGCCTTATCCTGGGCGATCTGGCTGCTGACCAGTATGGTGTTATCCATGCGGTGAAAAGCCGCCAGGTTCCCTCCGGCGTCGTAAATGGCCATCGCCATAGGTCCACCCTGCTTGAAAGCTTCCTTTTCACCGGCTTCCAGCATTTTTTTTACAAGTTCGAGCTTTAAGCCTGAACCGTAACCACAGGCTCCAGTTTTCCAGGCTGGGGGCGCTTCTCCAGGGGTTGTCATCTTTTTATCACCTCAATGTCTTAATTTTATCCTTATAATATATTACAATATAATGGCAGGCGGGAATATACCATTTCTTAATCCCGCTTTTCTGGTAAAAAAATAATTTAAAGGAGAGCACTATGAGTAAATACAAATGCCAGGTATGCGGTTGGGTTTACGATCCGGCGGTAGGCGATCCGGACAGCGGCATTAAACCGGGAACTCCCTTTGAAGCTATTCCCGATGATTGGGTCTGCCCTATGTGCGGAGTGGATAAAACCCAGTTTGAAAAATTATAAAACCCCATTAACGATTTTTAAAGGAGTGTGATATGGGATCAACAGCTATTCGTCCAGGCATTTTTACGGTGGGGGTGATAGACTGGGACAGAAGAATGTTTGATTCTTTAATTCCCCTGCCGGATGGAACCAGCTACAATTCGTATCTCGTCAAAGGCAGTCAGAAGACAGCTTTAATAGATACGGTTGATCCAGCAGTGGAAGGCGTGCTTTTGCGGCATTTGCAGGAATTAGGAATTGAAAAATTAGATTACATAATTGCTCATCACGGCGAACAGGACCATTCGGGTTCTATTCCGGCCGTCTTGCAGCAATTCCCCGATGCTAAAGTGGTTACCAATCCGAAATGCAAAGGTATGCTTATTGACCTGTTGAGAGTGCCTGAAACTCAGTTCATAGAGGTGCAGGACGGCGAGACCCTCTCGCTGGGCGACCGTACTCTCAAGTTCTTATATACCCCCTTTGTGCACTGGCCCGAGACTATGGTGACCTACCTGGCTGAAGAGAAAATACTCTTTTCCTGCGATTTTTTTGGTTCTCACCTGGCTACTACCGATTTGTATGTGACCGATGAAGGACGCAGCCATGAATCAGCCAAACGGTACTACGCTGAGATCATGATGCCTTTTCATACTAATATTGAAAAGAACCTGCAAAAGTTGCAGGGTTACGATATTGAAATTATCGCACCCAGCCATGGTCCGATGCACAACCGCCCGGAATTCATCCTTAAACTTTATCACAGCTGGGTTTTCGATGAGCCGAGAAACATCGCCGTTATTGCCTATACCTCAATGCACGGCAGTACCAAGATGATGGTGCGTCATTTGAATGAAGCTTTGAGGCAAAAGGGCATTGAGGTCAAGCAATTCGATCTGGCGGATTCAGATATTGGTAAGCTGGCCGCGTCTCTGGTAGATGCTGCCACCATAGTCATAGGCACACCTACTGTTCTGGCCGGTCCGCATCCCAATACTGTCCTGGCCGCTTACCTGACCAATGCCCTGCGGCCTAAACTGAAGAATGCCGCGATCATCGGCTCTTACCTCTGGGGAACACGAGCGGTGGATATTCTTAAAGGCCTGATGCCCAATCTGAATGTCCAGATCCTGGATCCAGTGATGGTTAGAGGGTTGCCCAGGGACGAAGATTACGCCAATCTTGATAAGCTGGCTGAAGCTATTGCGGAGAAGCATAAAGCCCTCCCGATGCCTTCTTCCTGGCATATTGCCTGAGAGGTATAAAAATGCCCATAGACCTTAATCTGATGGTGGGTGGAGAGGCCGGACAGGGGATACAAACTCTCGGATTTGTTCTGGCTAAGACCCTGGTCCGCAGCGGTTGGCATGTTTTTGCCGATCAGGATTATGAATCGCGCGTGCGCGGAGGCCATAACTATTTTCGGGTAAGGGTAAGTGACCTTGCCGTGAGAGCCCAGGCGGAAAAGCTGGATATCCTGGTGGCTATGGACCGCCGCACGTTGGATTTACATAACAACCAGTTAAAAGAAAACGGCATTATTATTATGGATAAGCAGGCCCTGGGGATTGATTCTCCGGGGCCTCATGTTTTCGATGTGCCGCTGGAAAAGCTGGCTGAAGAATCTTCCGGAGATAAAATCACCGCCAATTCTGCAGCGGCAGGGGCAGTAATGGGCCTGTTACTGGGCGATGCAGGTATTCTTTCTGAAGTCTTGAGTTTGCAGCTTGCCAAAAACACTGAGAAAGTACGCCAGGATAATCTTAAAGCAGCCCGGGCAGGCTATGAATATGCCGCGCAGAGGCGTCCGGTCAATTTTACTAAATTGCCTCAAGCAGCCCAAACCGGTCGCAGGATGTTTTTAAACGGCAATGAGGCTATTTCCCTGGGAGCGGTCGCAGGAGGCTGCAAATTTGTGGCGGCTTATCCGATGAC
>CAITCX010000219.1 GCA_903890885.1 uncultured Dehalococcoidia bacterium | reverse complement strand
AGCACCTAAATCATCCTTGCCAAACAGAGCATTATCGGATCTTGTTAAGCCCACGACACACCCGCCACCCTTTGCATGAAGCGGCAAACTATCTATATAATCGTTATAGATATTTGTAGTTTGCGGTTGAAGTCTGGGCTCCGGCGGATACTTTATAGAGGGTTCAACCTTTGTAATATGACAACGATAAGAATAGCAGGAGGAAATGCCTACGGATACTATTTGGAGTAACAAGGTGCCAGAACGATGCGACGAATGCTACAGGGTGATTGGAGATGTATTTTATGATGCCAAGATCTTTGCCTGCGAAGGATTCAGACACATGCAGGTGTGTGAGAAATGTTTCGAACGCAGCCGTCTGCTAGGCAGAGGAGAAGGGGACAGGTACGAGCGCAATTCGACAGGACGATTTGTAAAACCTCTAAAATAGGTGATATAGCCCAAGTTGCATTGTACGCCTGCAACTTAGGAATATCCTTTGCAATTACAGGTTTCCAACTCTCATCAACAAATGGCTTCCAGTCTTTGCCCCTTTTTCCATAGTTTAATATCTCATCGAGGGGTAAATGAACCAGAAGAAATTGTGTCGTTCGGATTCTCAAAATATCCGAAGAACTTTCTTGGTTATTGGACTGTATCTATAAGGATACAAATGCATCCTATTTTCGTTCCATAGATGCAAACAGATTAGCTCCTACCCCAATAAATGTTTCTCCGAACCAAATATGGACTGCATTCTGATAGGAGACCGATCCATGTATGGAACTATTGTGAATCATTTCGTTCAGACCATCTACATTACAGGAGAGACTTTCGAAACTTGCCGAGATGCAATCCAATTTAAAGCAACGAAATAGCTATGCATCTTAACCGAAAACTGTATTATCTATAACGATTATGTAGTAGTTTGCCGCAAGATAGGGCTGTAACCGATTAAGCTCTTAGAACTGGGCACCTCGCTTAAATGCGAAGTCTTCGGCGAATACGAGAATCTGGCGTACCTCGTTCACTCTTGTATGATGCGGCGTGAATCGAAATGTGTGCAGGCGACGTGGGATCAGGCTCTTCATCTCTGATGACGTGTCCCCGTAAGAAGGGCGCTGTGTCAAAATCCAGTGCTGCCTCGCTTTTGCCTGTGTGATGGTGCAGGGCGGGCTCAAGGCCGCCACTACGGTGGTTGGCCCTTTCTGAAAGGGCACTGTGGGTCAGTGTTTGACTCGCCTGAAACCTCACTGAATTATCGCTCCAATTTTAAGTTCTTTATCATATTTTATTCATATAATATTATCAAGCAGCTTTCCCGGCCTGCACGATGCGTTTATTCTATGGGTACGGGTAATAAGTACGATGCATCACAAGGCAAGGATGAATGGCTCGGAAGAAAAACCGAACAACTTGGGAGTAGAACGGAGATTTCCGGGCCACTTGGATATAGAGCCAATGTGGTTTATTAATGCTTCAGAGAACTGGCCGGGACGGAAAATCGATAGCATTTCTGGAGATAAACTGGACAAATTGTTTAAGCTATTGTGCAGAGTTAAGGTTAATAAAAGATATCTATCACGATATTCTTTAAATTGCTATACTATAACTATAAAAAGATACTTATAGTTGAAAACACTAAGTGTACTTGAAGGATTAAAACTCCTTCCATAAGATGGAAAGGGATGTAGCAATCCAGAGGGAATTTAGGTAGAAGGTATAGAGTTGGACCGTTTCTGTGAGGCTTCAGTAGTGGGATTGGGCTTGATACTAATCCGGGTACTCGGCCCCGCAGCGGTTTAAATATTCTGCGCAATCTCCCACAGCGTGCCTTAAAGCTAAAAAGAAAGATGCCTGGCGTTGGCTCAGGCTGTTATCTTGTTCTTGGCAACATACTTGATGAGTTCGGGGCCAATTCTGGTCTTCTTTTGAATCTGATCTGCAACGTCGTCTAGGGTCGTGCCACTGTCAACCAGAGAGCGTACCTCCTCAATAGTTGTATCTCCACCGACCGCCAGATAGACACCCTAGTCTACGAGCTTTGCTGGCAGACAGAAGAGGTGATCAGGATTTGGGACGAGATGTAGTTCCGGCCCGCCGTTCTATATGATTACCCGTCAAACGCGGCATTGGTGGAAGTGCGATTCATGCACACACATGTGGGCGGTGATCACAGGGCCGATACGGGCATGAGGGTTTCACTCGGATCAAATCTCCACAAATACAATCTATTTTCAAAAATATATTTGCAAAATACGCCACAATTCGCCTAAAATTACCTTTGCTATTTGCCAAATCCTCAATCGTCATATGCTAATAAGTCTAGCTTAGGCTGTGAACTGCGAGCCAGTTCAGATAAGACGAATGAAGTGTTAATTGAATGAAGAAATTAGCTATCGTGTCAATAGTTCTGTTGCTTGCAGGAATCGGATTGGCTTTTGGAGAAGCAGGACACTGTGCAGGAAAACTGCAACTGCCCTAGCGGTACATCATGTTCTCAATCGGTATGCGGGGCAAGCTGTGGAGGTTCGTGCACCCAAGCTGCCTCTGTGACATCCTCATGTGGAACTCACTGCCCCGTTGGGAGATGCGGAGGCGCGGGTGGCTGCCAGGCTTGCTGTGGAGCTAACTGTGCGGCCTGTTGTGGCACAGCGGCTAATCAATAAGCCCTGAGTACATATAACTCGCAAAAATCTTAACCTCTTTTTTCATTCTAGTCTCAATTGGTCTAAAATCGCTTCTGCCTACCTGAACATTCCAGAGACTATGGAATGAATTGTCGACAATTGCCCGCTATCGAAAAAGCAGCATCCGATAGAATCAAATTGTGGCCCACAATCCATCGCGCAACATCATGACCTTACGAGGTCGAAAGCATATT
>CAITCX010000218.1 GCA_903890885.1 uncultured Dehalococcoidia bacterium | reverse complement strand
TGGTCTGTTCTTTCGATCGGCTTCCTGTAAGGCTCTGAGCTCAGCAGCTCTCTTGCCGACTTCAGCCTCTTCGAACTTGGTATCACGATACCTGATTCCCTTTTCGAACTCGGGAAGAACCTCGAGGGCTGCTTTGACATAGCTTATGTCCTTTTTCGCAGCATGCGCCTTGATCATTTTCCACAAGGGGAATTCAAACTTTTCCTCATAATGCTGGTCTGCGGTATCCATTACTGTTCCCTCCTATTTTTGATTCTGGTTACAAGGTGACTGGTATCCAATAATTTGTGTTGCTAGAAATATTTAGAGCAGAGCCGTACTGTTCGAATCTTCCAGTCACGGCACCGTTTTTTATAAAAAAAGGCTGGACAGTTATTTAAACATACCCAGCCTTTTTTTTATTTTAAACCTGGATTACCACATGGAGGCTGGATAGGTAATGTCGATAGCGCGCTTCGGGCATTCCATCCAACAGATACCGCAGTGCCAGCATTCTTCATTGTAAACCGGCTTGGGCATTTCGGTTTCTTTATCGATTGCAAAAACATCCATAGGGCATAAATCGTAGCATCTTTTGCAACCTATACATTTCTTATAATCTATCTTTGCGGGCATTTATCTTTCCTCCTTATGATTATCAGGATATTTCATCGGATTAACTTTTCTCATTTCCAGGACCTTTTTGCCTTTGACTAATTTCTGGTAAGTGAGCAAATCATTCAATGCGGGATCTTGCTGGGGGTAATCTAACCGGATGTAATTGCGACGAGTTTCTTTCCGGTTAAGACAGCCTTCGAAGTGAAGTTCGGCCACATCGAACAGGTTTCTAACTTCCAGAGCTCTGGCCATGTAATGAGGATTCTTGGCCACCACTTTGGGCAGGAATTCTCTTCTCAGAGACCCGATGCGGCGCAGGCCTTCGCGAAGTTTGCCTTCAGCCTTATTCAGGTTGTTGTATCTTTCGGTCGCATAGCGGAGAGCGCATTCCAGTTCCATTGGCTCAGTGCCGTCATTGACGCTGACAGTAGACGGTTTCATGATGGTTTCTTTCAGGGCTGATACCTGTTTCTCGTCAATTTCAGGTTTGTCAGTTTTCTCGAGGAAAGCACCCACAGTATCTCCAAAAAGCATGCCCGTGGAACCGCAGGCGCAAACGTTATGAGAACCCTGGATGCAATCACCCAGAGCGAATAAGCCTTTCATGGAAGCGGCCATATTCTCATCTACGTTAATACCGGGTTCTACGTGGAGCTGATTGATCCTTTCATCCATTCTCTCATACCAGTGAGTTCTGAGATTGAAGCCTCTGTCCTCGGCAAGCTTGAAGGAGACCATCCTCTCGTCGACATAAGCCACTTCAATACGCTTCAGGAAGTCTTCTGGCAGATTATTAAAGCTCATGTAAGCCGGCGGGATTGACGCCCCCATATGAGAGGCTCTACCCTTGAACTCTTTTCCTAAGAAGTTGACTTCTGCGGCTTCGAAACCTTCGTTGCCGGTATTGCCCCATGAGAGGGTGCCATCATCGCGAAGACGATAGCCGGGGGGTGCGATTTCCATGTTGCCCAGCTCGGCGCCGGCCCTGTAAGCCATGGCCCAGCCGTCTCCTGATACGGAGGACGGGCACCAATGATATTTCATCTTGTAATTCCAGGGTTGAGCTGTTT
>CAITCX010000217.1 GCA_903890885.1 uncultured Dehalococcoidia bacterium | reverse complement strand
TCTCCTAATCTCTCTACGGGCGGTTAGCTCAGTTGGTTAGAGCATCTGCTTTACACGCAGAGGGTCACAGGTTCGAGTCCTGTACTGCCCACCATATCACATCCACAGCACAAAAGACACAATTAGCTTACACTTAGCAGACTCCGCTTGATTGCTTCAGCATTGGTGACAGGCCCTCGAACGAGCAGGATAATCAATCTGTACTTTTTAAATATAGGGACTATGACATCATTCAGGAATGCGCAGGATTGAAGGTAGTAAAAGTAGAGGAATAATATAGACCGTATTGATATTCAAGAGAGAAAATAAATGAGAAAGTCAGCAATTATCGCTATTATACTTGCAGCCGTTTTATTGATGTTAATCCTAGAGGTACCGGTTGGCGCCAGTGATATAGTTCCACAGACCTGGTATCTGCATTCGAAAACCGTACCCGGCGGATACGTAATGGACCTGACAAACAGCGACGAAAACAACGGTGAGGTAAGCGAGTTACCTATCGCAGCGGGCGGCAGCATGCTCTGGATTTCAGACCAACCGGTTAAGTACGATACCCAGTACTCAAGCGGAAAATGGCAGATAGTATTATTTACGGCAGATGATTGGGGGCAAAATGGAAGCGCTTGCGGGGTTACGGTGGGGACATGGAACGGCAGTAACTTTTCAGGATTTGATCTGAGCACTTCGGCCTCCGTTTACGTTAACCCTTCTCAACGATTAGGTCAGATAGGTCAACAGTTAACCCAAAAAGCAGCTTTCGTAGTCAACAGCGGCGAGTACCTGGCGATTCAAATAGCCAACAGGGATTCTTTAGCACATAAAGTATATACAGCCGAATATGTTTTAGGTACCAGGGTCTCCGGGGTAATAGGTGGAACTATTACCGTTCTACCAGTAAAGAATTCTCCAACAACCACTACGCCTTTGCCATCAGATAATAGCAGTGCCGGTCAAACCACCACACCGTCATCTTTACCACCAATCACTAATACAGCTGTTCCTACTATATCAGCGGCCACTTCAATTCCTGTGATACACGCTCCGACTGCTTCTTTGCCCTCAACTACGGCCAGTTCTGTTCCAAGCGTGGCAGCAACTGCACTTGTAGCTCCCGTTATGCCGGTTCCAATCAAGCCTCCGGCGGTACCTTCAATTACGTCTGTTCCCGCAGCAGCGGATATTAATGCAACTTCCAATAGCACGTCTCCAGCGAAAACTCCGTTAAAAAGTACAGCATCAGAAAACAAATCATCTTTTGGAGGGGGAATTCTGGCAGTTGTACTGGCGATGATAATAACAATCGTGGTATTTATTGCGGTAATCACGGTAAGCAGAATAATCATTAAAAGAAGAAACAGAAAGACGCAAGGTATCAAGTAACCAGCTACACCAAATTCCTGCCTGGCGAATGGCTGATACCATCAGATGTAAAACCTTTTAAACCCAAAAAAACCTCCCCTGAATTCAGGGGAGGTTTTTTAATCTGAGAAAGGTACTGGAGTTTAGATTCTAGCGGAGGCTTCTCTGCGTCTCAGCAGGATAAATCCACCCAGACCCACGACTCCCAAACCGAAGAGGATACCAGCTGAAAGTTCAGGTACTGGCTTTACAACAGCTGATTCTGTAGCACCTGCAGCAATATGTTTGCCACTAGGTTGAGTATGGTATCCAGTAGCGGTAACGGTGTCCGCAATCTCCCCCGCATCATCGCCTGCCAATGTGTAAGTAAAGGTAAGAGTCTTCGACCAAGCACCATATACTACAGGGAAACCTTGAGCATCCAGAGTAAAACTTGGAAACATACCAGTCACAATGTCTTGGGTTTCTGTGGACGACGTATGGTAGATAACATCATCAACATTTGTGATGGTCAGGGGCTGGCCATTGGTAGCGTGGTTCTCAATTGTAACTGTGCAAGTGACAGTAGTACCACTAACTACAGCTTCTTTTGACATTGTAATTGCTTGCGTTCCAAGATCCGGATCACCGGTACCATTATCATCAGCCATAGCCGGAACAACTACGCCAATCATTAAAGCCGCTACCATACAGAGAACAGAAACAAATACAAGCATTTT